>CAIYQS010000227.1 GCA_903928395.1 uncultured Actinomycetes bacterium
GCGACGGTGCGCAGCAAGAGGGGCTAAACCTCTCGGTTCACGACAAGTTAGCCATCGCACGTCACCTTGATGACCTTGGCGTTGGATTTATTGAAGGTGGCTGGCCAGGAGCAAATCCAAAAGACACTGAATTCTTTAAATTGGCCCAAACAGAGTTGAACCTCAAGAACGCAACTTTTGTGGCTTTCGGCGCAACTCGGAGACCCGGAGTGCAAGCAGCCGATGATGTACTGCTCCGTGCCTTGCAAGATTCTGGTGCGCCAGCCGTTACCTTGGTGGCCAAGAGTCATGACCGCCATGTTGAGCTGGCTTTGAAGACAACGCTAGCTGAAAACCTTGAGATGATCCGAAGTTCCATTAAATTCTTGCGCTTAGGTGGTCAACGGGTATTCCTCGATGCCGAACACTTCTTTGATGGATATCGCTCAAATAAGGCGTATGCACTTGAAGTAGTTCGCGTTGCCGCAGAAGCCGGCGCAGATGTCGTTGCGCTCTGTGACACAAATGGCGGGATGCTTCCGAACGAACTCACGGATGTCGTGCACGAAGTTTTACTTGGCTCTGCTGCTCGCCTCGGAATTCATTGCCACAATGACACGGGTTGTGCAATTGCAAATTCTTTAGCTGCAATAACCGCTGGGGTAACGCATGTACAGGGAACTCTCAATGGTTACGGTGAGCGCACGGGAAATGCTGATCTAGTGAGCATTATCGCCAATTTAGAATTGAAAATGAAACAGCCAGTCTTGCCAGAGGGAGCGCTTCGCGAAGCTTTCAGAATTTCGCACGCGGTTGCAGAAGTAACAAACGTGGCTCCAAGTGCAAGACAGCCATACGTAGGTACCTCCGCTTTTGCACACAAAGCCGGTTTGCACGCTAGCGCGATCAAAGTTGATCCAGCGATGTACCAACACGAAGATCCAGCAAGCGTCGGAAACGATATGCGAATGTTGGTTTCAGAGATGGCAGGTCGAGCTTCGATCGAGCTTAAGTCTCAAGAATTGGGAATTGATCTTGGCGGCGATAAAGAAGTTGTAGCCCGGGTTGTAGAACGCGTCAAAGAGATGGAATCTCGCGGTTTTACCTTTGAAGCGGCGGATGCATCTTTTGAACTTTTGTTGCGCGAGGAGCTTTCCGGAAAGCGCGTCAACTTCTTTACGATTTTAGATTGGCAGACCACCGTTGATGGCGACGCACTCGGCGAGGTGACTTCACGGGCGACAGTTACCTTGATTGCACAAGGTGAAAGCATGGTTACTGAAGGCTTTGGAAACGGCCCAGTAAATGCAATTGATACCGCACTTCGAACTGGATTAAAGAAGTTTTATCCAGAACTTGAGCGGCTGGAACTTACCGATTACAAGGTACGTATCCTCGAAGGTCGTTTGGGTACGGGAGCTGTTACTCGCGTACTGGTTGAGACAAGTGATAGCGATGGTTCCTGGACAACTGTTGGGGTTCATGAAAACGTTATCGCAGCATCTGCGATGGCATTGGAAGACGCCGTTACTTACGGATTACTTCGTCAGGGGCGAAAACCCGAGTAGCCTTGAAGGCATGAGCGCGGAGTTAATTGCAGCCTACGAAGAGCATCTAGTCCTTGTGCGCAATCTCGCAGATAACTCCATCCGAGGATATGTCAGTGATTTAGAGTCATTTCTTAAACACCTTGAAAAATTAAAGGTGGAGGAATTTTCGCAATTGGAGCTCACTCACCTCAGATCGTGGCTTGCAGATTTACAGAGCGCTGGAGTTGCGCGATCGACGATGGCACGCCGGATTGTTTCGATTCGCGCCTTTACCTATTGGGCGGCAAGCCAAGGTTGGATTAAGAGTGATTACGGTGCAGCCCTTGCGATTCCAAAACCTCATAAAACATTGCCAGAAGTACTAGACATCGCCGACACTGAAATTGTTATAGCAAGCATGCAAGTGCGGGCGACTGAAGACCCAAGTCCAATCACAATTCGAGATTTGGCACTAATTGAAGTTTTATACGCGACCGGGATTCGAGTATCAGAACTTTGCGGTCTTGACCTGCGATCAATAGATGAATCCAGAAATACGCTGCAAGTGATGGGCAAAGGAAGCAAAGAGCGTGTGGTTCCAATCGGAATTCCCGCCCTCCATGCGCTTCGCGATTATTTAAGGGTGGGCCGACCGGAATTAGTGGGAGAGAAATCAGGGAGCGCGGTTTTTCTGGGCTCGCGGGGGGGCCGAATAGACCAACGAACCGTGCGAGAGGTTGTTTATGAAGCGATGGCGGCCGTGGGATCCAAGATGGGACCACACGGCTTGCGCCACACCGCCGCTACCCACC
>CAIYQS010000228.1 GCA_903928395.1 uncultured Actinomycetes bacterium
GGCCCGATACGAGACGCACTCATTTTGAACTTACCGATCAATCCGCTCTGCTCCGAAGACTGCGAGGGGCTCTGCCAGACCTGCGGCGTGAAGTGGTCAGACTTACCAGACGACCACGCTCATGCCACTTCGGATATTAGATGGGCTGGACTCACGGACTGGAAAGGTCCAAACTCCTGATATCCCTCGTTTTTACTATTTTGGGCCTTTGGGGGATACTTTTCCTCTTGAAGAAGCTTCCGCCTAGCGGTCGCAGGTAAGCTTTAAAATATAAAGCTTTTTTAGAAGGAGTTACGCCATGCCAGTCCCAAAGCGAAAGATGTCGCGCTCGCGCACTCGCTCACGTCGTAGCGCATGGAAGACCACGCCTGCAGCAACATCATTATGCGCACAATGCCAGCAACCAAAGTTGCAGCACACGGCCTGCCCAACGTGCGGAACCTATAACCGCCGTCAGGTCCTCGAGGTCTGATCTGTCCGCTGGTCGCACCGGAAGCCTGACCGAAAACCTAGGTATCTCGGTAACGCCGCAGTTGCTTGAACTTGCTCTTACCCATCGTTCCTACGCCTACGAATCGGGCGGTATTCCAACGAACGAACGTCTCGAATTTCTAGGAGACAGCGTTCTGGGCTTGATCATCACTCAGTCGTTGTATTCCACATTCCCTGATTTGGATGAGAGCAGATTATCTCCACTTCGCTCGGGAGTCGTGAACACCAAAGCGCTCGCAGTAATAGCGCGGGAGCTTTCGCTTGGCGATTATCTTCGCATCGGAAAAGGCGAAGAAAGTTCGGGCGGCCGCGACAAGAGTTCGATACTTGCTGACTCGCTGGAAGCTCTAGTCGGCGCAATTTATTTAGAGCACGGTATTGATGTGACTACTCGCAAAGTAATGGAATGGTTTGGGCCACTCATCGCGTCGGCTTATGCGCAGGGTTCAGGAATCGATGCAAAAACTGGTCTGCAAGAATTGGCTGCGTTGCGAAATCTGGGCGCACCGGAGTACCAAATCGAAGAATCCGGTCCCGATCACGATAAGAGTTTTACTGCGGTTGCGATCGTTTCTGGTGAGCGATTTGCTGTGGGTTCGGGAAAGAGTAAGCGTGAAGCGGAGCAGGTAGCCGCAAAGGCAGCGCTCGAAGTTTTGCATGCCCGAACTTCCTGAAGTAGAAACCGTACGACGCGGATTAGTTAAGTCGTGTATTGGTAAAAAGATCATCGACGTGGAAGTCCTTCACCGGAGGGCCACGAACCCTCGGTCACTTTCTCCCCTGAACGTCGCCGTCGGATCAACAATTAATAACGTTAGCCGACGTGGAAAATTTCTCTGGTTTGAACTTGATCGACCTATTGCTCTCGTTGCTCATTTAGGGATGAGCGGTCAATTTCGTATTCACGACAAGCAAAATGAAGTTGTTCCAGCGCACAAGCATGTACGAACACGTTTTACACTGGCCCAAGACGGTCGCGGGGCGCGAACCACTGATTTGCGCTTTATTGATCAACGCACTTTTGGCTGGCTGGCAATATGCGAATATCGCGATGGGGTTCCCGAACTCGTCTCAAAGATCGCTCGTGATATTTTCGATCCCGAATTCGATTCGAAAAAGATAGTAGCTAAATTTAGAAGCAAGCGAACCGAGATTAAACGAGCGCTCCTTGACCAAAACCTCATGAGTGGGGTCGGAAACATTTATGCGGATGAATCACTCTGGAGAGCAAAAATTCATCCCCAAAGCCAGGCCAGTGAGTTATCTGCCCGTAAAATTTCTGGTCTCTTAGATACAGTCCGCGTTGTAATGTCTCAAGCATTGGTTGAGGGTGGCACCTCTTTCGACTCCCTGTATGTGAACATCAACGGCGAAAGCGGATACTTTGAACGATCTCTTGAGGTCTATGGCCGGGAGCACCAACACTGCAGCCGTTGCGGGGGAGAGATTCGCAGAATTGCTTTCGCTGGTCGCTCATCGCATTTCTGTCCCATCTGTCAAAGACGCTAGGCAAATGTCAACGGCGCTAGCAGGAACTCAACGACGCAAGCAGAATGTCAAGAGACGATCTCCACTCGGGCAAGGCAGCGATTTATGCGCGGAATGCCTCTCAGATAGAGATAGGTTTTCCTCGTGTATTTGAAGAGCGTAAACCTCAAGGGATTTAAATCCTTTGCGTCCTCGACCACCCTGCTGTTTGAGCGGGGAATTACCTGCGTTGTAGGTCCAAATGGCTCTGGAAAATCAAATGTCGTCGATGCGCTCTCCTGGGTTATGGGAGAGCAGGGTGCTAAATCCCTGCGCGGCGGAAAGATGGAGGACGTTATCTTTGCCGGCACTAGCGGTCGCGCCCCACTCGGACGTGCAGAAGTTTCGGTCACCATCGACAATTCAGATGGCATACTTCCTATCGATTTCGCAGAAGTCACGATTTCTCGAATTTTGTTCCGCAACGGTACAAGCGAGTACCAACTTAACGGTGAATCCACTCGATTACTCGATATTCAAGAACTCCTGAGCGATAGTGGCATTGGCCGCGAAATGCACGTCATCGTTGGTCAGGGCCAACTCGATGCGATTTTGCTTGCT
Organism: uncultured Actinomycetes bacterium; assembly: GCA_903928395.1. Taxonomy (GTDB): domain Bacteria; phylum Actinomycetota; class Actinomycetes; order Nanopelagicales; family Nanopelagicaceae; genus PALSA-747. The sequence continues at coordinate 2,581 of CAIYQS010000228.1, forward strand.
AATCCGGAGGAGCGACGCGCCTTCATTGAAGAGGCGGCGGGTGTCCTGAAGCACCGTAAACGCAAAGAGAAAGCACTTCGAAAACTAGATTCTATGCAGGCCAATTTAGCTCGTATTCAAGATCTCACCGTAGAACTTCGACGTCAACTCAAGCCGCTGGGCAAGCAAGCTGAAGTTGCCCGACGTGCTTCAACAATTCAATCAGATGTGCGCGACGCCAAACTTCGCTTGCTCGCTGATGACCTAATTTCCTTGCGCCAGAATTTTGATGCAGAGGTTGCCGATGAAACTTCGCTACGGGCTCGGCGTGATCAAGTGGAAGCCGCACTTGCAGAATCCCGCGCTCGGGAGGAAGCACTCGATGCGAACGCGATCCTTGAAAACCCTCGATTGGTTCTGGCTCAGGAAAATTATTATCGCCTCACGGCGCAACGCGAAAAATTTCGTGGAATACAATCGTTGGCGTCCGAGCGGGCTCGCTTTTTATCTGAGGAGCGCGATGAAGCTCGTGCCAACGGTCGTGACCCTGAAAGCATGGATGCCGAAGCCCTGGCCCTCCGTTCCGAGGAAACCTCGCTTCGCCAACTGGGGGCTTCCGCTAGTGGTGCACTCAATGAAATTACTCAAACGCTTCGAAGCGCCGAAGCCCAGCTAGCGCATGAAGAGAGCCAGGTAGCTGCAGCACTTCGCGCAATTGCAGATGCTCGCGAGGGCACTGCGCGCCAAGAAGGTCACATCAACGGCTTACGCGCGCGAATCGACGCAACAAATGCAGAGATAACGCGATTAACAAATGCGCGTATAGACGCTGAAACTCGCCTGAGTGGTTTTAGAACTGAGTTTGCAACTCTCGAATCTGAGATTGCTGGAGTTGATCGCTTTGAGCCAGAGTTGGATGCGGATTTCGAGAAAGCGCTTGCAGATCTCAACGCGGCGACAGCAATCCATGCGTCACTCTTAGAAAAAGAGCAGATTGCCAGCCGTGAACGCGCAGGTCTTACGGCAAGACTCGCCGCACTTGAAGAATCGCTATTGCACCGTGATGGGAGTGAAGCGATCCTAGCTGGAGCCGGGGGAGTGAACTCTCGTGGGCGACTCTCTTCCTTGATCTCGGTAGCTAATGGTTGGGAAGCTGCTGTCGCCGCTGCCCTCGGGCCATTGGCAGAATCGATTGTCGTGACCGACCTTTCTGCCGCCGTTCACGCGGTGGCCATGCTTAAGTCACAATCGGCTGGGCAGTCCGAATTGCTCGTTATCGACGGAGAATTTAACTCGGCAACGGGAATTCCAGCCGGGTTCAATTCACTCGCTTCATTGATCACCTCCGACGGCCTAGAAGATATGTTGGAAGCCTTGTTGGGCGGCGTAGTCGCTGTTGACGATTTGGCAACGGCCGAAAGATTGGCATCCCAACATCGTGGCCTTATCGCGGTTACGCGCGAAGGTGATGTCGTAAGCAGAAATCGCGTTCGCGGAGGATCTGCTGGTTCAAATAGCGCAATCGAAGTTGCGGCTTTGATTGAACGAACCCGCACCCAGCTTCACGAGATAGTTGCGACGTGCGATTCACTCAAATTTGAATTAGCTAAATCTGTTTCTGCACTTGAAACAGCTCACAAGGCTCATGAGATTGCACTCGCAGGTCTTAACGAATCCGATGCAAAAATGTCAGGTCTTGCAGAGCAAATGGCGGTCGCAGGTCAAAATGTAAAGAACGCTCACGCGGAAGTGGAACGGTTTAACGCATCGCTGACCGCAGCAAATGCGCAGCGAACTTCTGATGAAGAAGATTTGGAAGTGGCAATCGCGCAATTTGATTCTCATCAAACTCCGCCGGAACCGGATCTTCGAAATCTCGAGGAACTTCGCAGTCGCGTCAGCCAAGCACGCACCGTTGAAGTGGAAGCACGATTGGAACTGCGGACTTTGGAGGAGCGGATAACAGCCGTTGCCGACCGCGCGCGTTCCCTCGAAGAGAGCGCGCAAGCTGAACGGGATAACGCGGTAAAAGCGGTGTCACGCATGGAACAACGGGCCGTTGCAGCCTCGATCGCCCAAGAGATTGCGGATCTTGCTTTTGAAGCGCTGATCCAAATTGAGGTTACTCTTTCCAAAGCGCTTACCGAGCGGGTCCGATTAGAAACTTCACGAACAGCCCGCGAAGGCGAAACACTCAGCGTGCGCGGAAGGATTAGAGAACTCACAACGGAGTTGGAGCATCTGACCTCAAGCGTGCATCGCGACGAAATTTTCCGCGCTGAACAGCGACTTCGCATTGAACAACTCGAGCAGCGCGCGGTTGAGGAGCTCGGAATTGATGCCGTAGCTCTTGTTGCAGAATATGGTCCGGACAAGGACGTTCCAACCTTAGTTGAAGATGAGGCTGGTAATTTTGTGCCGGGCGATTTGATTCCGTACCGACGTGATCAGCAAGAAAAACGATTAGCGCAAGCCGAACGTGGCCTCGCAATGCTCGGAAAGATAAATCCGCTCGCACTTGAGGAGTACACCTCGCACGAAGAGCGTCTCAAATACTTGGCGGAACAACTTGAAGATTTAAAGAAGACCAAACGAGACCTACTGGACATCATCAAGGAAGTCGACGACAAAGTAGTTCAGATTTTTAGCGACGCATATTTTGATACCGCCCGAGAATTCGAGAAGATTTTTGCCAGACTATTTCCTGGTGGTGATGGAAAATTAGTTCTCACTGACCCAGGTAACATGATGACCACTGGAGTAGACGTTGAGGCGCGGCCACCTGGCAAGCGAATCAAGCGTCTTTCACTTCTTTCCGGTGGAGAACGTTCTCTTGTGGCAGTCGCCATGTTGGTAGCAATTTTTAAAGCAAGGCCAAGCCCATTTTATGTAATGGATGAAGTTGA
>CAIYQS010000229.1 GCA_903928395.1 uncultured Actinomycetes bacterium
GAGTTACGGAAAGAGAAAGGCGTCCTGGTGATTTCTCACAATCAGGACGCCATCTCACATTATTTTGATCGTGTGATTAACCTCGTTTAGCTGAGCTTGGCTTGCCCGCTTTGAATGGTTTGCCTCCAGCTTTTACAAACTTCTTTGGAGCTCCAGCTTTGCCAGCCCTAGAGCGTGACTCTGCCTTTTCAAGAGCTATCCGCTTCTCAAGGGGCATGCGCGGCGCCTTTTTGACCGGCTTTCCGGTTGATGTCGTTTCGACACGACCACGGTTTCCGGCGGTAGCGCTATTTCCATCGGCGCGATCACGAGATTCGCGAGCCTTCTCTTCCCACTTCTTGGGAGTTGAGCGGAATGGACGTTCGCTCCGCTCGGCTGAAGCGCGACGCTCTTCACGAGGGGCTTGAAATGAACGCTCGGTCCGAGGACGTTCGCTGAAGGTTCGCTCTGAGCGAGGTTCGGCTAATTCTGCTTTAACTGGGTTTTCAAATCTTCCGCCTCCAGATTTGCGCGGCTTGAAATTCCCATCACGATTGCCGCGATCATTGGAACGACTACGGCTACCTGGTTTACGATCACTGCGAGATGGCTTTTCAGCTTCGACTTGGATCGGGATTCCAGATGGCTCTTGCGCACCAGTAATTTCTTGTAACTTTGAATCACCAGGTCGAACCTGATTTTCAATCAATTTCACAGCAGCACGGTTTGTAATTCCAAAGACCGCTTTCTTCTGCTTATGGGTTGCAAGCGTTACTACAGTTCCTGTGGCACCAGCTCGGGCAGTACGCCCCGCACGGTGCAAATAATCTTTATGGTCTGCCGGTGCATCAACGTGCACAATCAAAGAAACATCATCTACGTGGATACCGCGAGCAGCAACATCTGTTGCAACCAGAGCGGATGCACGGCCATCTTTAAATGCCTTGAGCACACGCGTACGTTGCCCTTGAGACTTTCCGCCATGAAGCACGCCAACTGGAACACCGCTTCGAAGCATCTTTTCTGCAAGTTTGTCTGCTCCATGCTTAGTGCGAACGAAAAAGATTGTACGCCCTTCTCTTGCAGCAATCTGCGCCGAAATTTCATCTTTGTGTTGTTGATCGAGCAACAAAAGGTGGTGCGTCATATCTACTGCTCGGGATTTCTCATTTTCGAGAGAATGTGTAATTGGGTCTTTGAGGAAACGTTTTACGAGCGAATCTACATCGCGGTCAAGCGTTGCCGAAAACAGCAAGTGCTGTCCGCCCTCTTGAGTCAATGACAAAATTTCTTTAACAACTGGCAAGAAGCCCATATCGGCCATTTGATCGGCTTCATCTAAAACGGTGATCATGACATCTGAAAGGTCGATGTGCTTCTTCTCGAGCAAGTCCATCAAGCGGCCTGGAGTTGCGACAATGATCGGCACTCCGCGCTTAAGCGACTGGATCTGGCCGATATAGGAAAGTCCACCAGCGACAACTTGGGATGATAAACCAATTTTGCGAGCCAGCGGCGAAACAACTTCATTGATCTGAACCGCAAGTTCGCGAGTTGGTGAAAGAATCAATCCGAGCGGCTTATGAGCCTTCGCGGTGCGACCATTGAGGCGGGTAAGCATTGCCAAACCAAAAGCTAGTGTCTTTCCAGAGCCCGTTTGCCCGCGACCAAGTACGTCGCGACCTTTAATTGCATCTGGCAAGGTAGCGGTCTGAATAGGGAAGGGTGCGGTCTTGCCCTCGGCTTCAAGAGCCTCACAGAGCGCAGGGGAAACACCTAATTTACGAAACGTAGACATTGTTATACCAATCGAGACAGTAATGCGTGTCTCGTGGTGCTTATCAGCTAAAACTGACGTAAGACTCGCAAACGAACTTGTTTATGGTGCGAAACAGAGGTTCTATGAGTTGTGCTGCGGATGCAACACCCAATTGTAACCTACTTAAATGCTGCTCTTTGCCACATTCCTTCTAGCCACATTCCTTCGCCAGTGTGCATAGTGATCAGCTAATTCATCAATCACGGTTGGCAGGGCTTCTCCCAACGCTCGTTCAAGTAACAAATCCGCAAATTCTGGGTTACGCGCGAGTACCGGTCCATGTAAATAAGTTCCAAATATATTATTTGAAATGGCGCCATCGATTCCGGCTACTCCATTTCCATTACCTGTGATTACCGTTCCAAATTCCTGAACGTCCTGGCCTAAAGTCGTCACACTGCTGTGATTTTCAAAACCGGTCATGGGTACCGTGAATAAGGGCGACTGGACGGCAATATCGCCAACAAGTCGCCTGTCACCTGGGGTGGTAGTTACGTCAAGAAGTCCTAAGCCCGCATTTTCTTGATCACGAGTTGAATAATTAGTTCCGATAATCTGAAAACCGGCACAGATCGCCAAAACTACCGCACCTTTATTAGCTGCATGAGCGAGAATTGAACCTTTGCGAAGCGCAGTAAGTGAGAGCAGTTGCGCGGCATCTTCGGCTCCGCCTAACAGATAGATATCGCCAGATTTCGGAAGCGGATCTAGGTATGAAACATCTATAACTTTGGCTTTGATATCTCTCAATCCAGCGCGAAATTGGAGCACGTCTGCATTCCCACGATCACCATATGTGCCAAGTAGTTCATTGTGAATTCGAATTATTTGTAACATCACATCGCCAATTCAAAGAAGGCGGTATATGCAGTAAGCACGGAAATTTCTGAACCTTTAGCAAGTGCTAATGCTTGCTCAAAAGTGTCCGAAACCGTTGATGGAATGCCCTCGACATGAATTCGGTAAGCAATATCTAGAGCACGTTCACCGCACACCACGACATGGTGACCTTGCAAAGCGCGAAAAGAAACATCCCAAAGCCACGAAGTATCGATGCCATCTACCTGCCTGGCATTGAGTACCAGAATGACATCCTCATGCAGTTCAGATCGCAGCGCCTCTGTCCACGAAGCCGGGTTTTTGGTTAACCTGAAATGAACTCTTTTACCACCAACATCTTTTGAAATACTTCGCTCGAGTTGGCTTGCCTCAAATTCAACTGGTTCTGCGCCAAGAACTTCTCCAACAACATTTGCGAGAATCGCATTTCGGTAGGCGGCTGAGCCATCGGCGAACTTGAGTTCACTAATTTTGTTTGTTAAACCGCACGAGCATGAATAGTGTCCGCCGGCCCAAGTTAGATATTCTCCACAGCGAGGACATACAGCGCCATCTGGATGCAGCCTGCCTTCAAACGAAACTCGAACAACGTTTGTGGCATTTGCTATCGAATAATTAACAAAAGGGTCATCTATGTCGGCAACAAAAACTGTATTAACGGCCTCAGCACACTCCACGTGCCAACGATCGGCAACTCGCTTAACCTCGTACATTCGATGTAATTGATCTCGAGTGAGATTGAGCAGCAAAACTACGGTTGGATCTGTCTGCGCGATAACGGCAGGTAAGTGCAGTTCGTCGATTTCTAATACGGCATAAGGAGCATCTGACATCAACGCGTTAGCAGCACCCCAGGAAAGATTTGAGCCAGAACTACTTGTAGTTACTGGTCCGAGTTGTGAAACGATCGTGGCAATCGCTCTCGTTGTTGAGGTTTTACCGTTAGTGCCAGAAACTAAAATAACCTCTTTCTGTTGGGCAAGAAGTGAGATTGCTTCGGGTTCAAGCGCTAATAAAATACGCCCCGGTAAGGTTTCACCTTGATTACCTATTGCGCGCGATAGAAAACCGGCGAACTTCGCAACCTGCATCGCGAAGCGCAGACTTGGTTTACTCACTTGCTTAGAATACGCCTAATTGCGTAGAGAATCGCCCGCTGAACTAGGTAGCGCTAGAACTTTGCTTAATGATACGAGCAACATGCCAATCGCGAAAATGAAAGCAGATTCAAATTGATAATTAACACCCACGGAAATTCTGCCAACATTTATGGCAATGACTGCTGCTGCAACGGCAATTACTGAGGATAATTGTTGAACCATATTCGCCAAGGTATTTGCGTGAGACATAACATCCTGATCAATATCGGCATATGTGATGGTGTTATAAAACGTCATTCCAAGTGACCGAACGCCTCCAGTGATTAGCAGCAAAAGCGCCATCAAGGGAAGCGGTAGCGCCTTCCCCAAAATTCCTAGTAAAAAGGTGAGAGGAATGCTGGTAAGAGTTGCCCATAGGAGTAAAGGCTTGAAGGTGTACTTTTTCATGAGGGGAGTGGTAATTCCTTTAAAAGTTAGATTTCCTAACATATAGAAGAAGAGAACTTCCCCTGCCTTCTGAGCGCTCCATCCAAATTTATCTTGGAACATAAGAGGAAGCACAAATGGAGCAGTATTTTGGGAGATCCGAAATAACACACCGCTCGTACTATTTAGTTGAAATGTTTGAATCTTCAATACTGACAGGTCAATTAACGGATCTTTCACTCGCTTGAGGTGCCGAAGAGTCGGAATCCCAATTCCAATTCCCAATACAAGTAATGGAACGGTCACAAGTACGTTTACATGCGACGCACCAAGTCCTGCCGCTCCAAACACCAATAAACCCAAACAAGCGGCCGTACCATAAAAGCCACCCCAGTCAAGACGTTCAACCTTGCCTCCTGAAATATTCGGAACAATCTTCAACCCCACAATGAGAGCAACTACTCCGATCGGTAGATTGATTAAGAAAATCCAATGCCAGGAGGAGTGGGCGATGATAAACCCGCCTATCACCGGTGCCACCACCGGGGCGGCAAGTGCTGGCCACACTGAGTAAGAGATCGCTCGAATTACTTGGCTCTTATCAACCGATCTCATGAGAATCAATCGCCCCACCGGAACCATTGTGGCTGCGCCTATTCCTTGAATGATGCGCATGATCGTGAGTTCTAAAACGGTCGTACTAATTGAACACAGTAGCGATCCAAGAACAAAGACAGCAATGCTGCTAAAAAGAATCTTTCGGACTCCATACTTATCTGCGAGCCAGGCAGATATTGGAATCAATATGACGATGGTGACCATATAAGAAGTCGCACAGATCCCAATTTGTTCAGAAAGTGTGTGAAATGAACGCGCGATGGTCGGCGCAGCAGTTGGAAGAATTGCTCCATCCAAAAATTCCATAAACATGAGCCCGGCAACAAGAAACGCAACGGGGCCAATTTCTAGTCGGTTCCTTGACTTAGACAATTGTCTCCCTATGCAATTGAGCTGCTTCCTACTTCGTAGTGAAGACTCTGGAATAGATAACCTTTCCATCAAATTCAATAATAATCAGGTTAGCTCCAGCCCGTACCTTGTTGCTCCCAATTTTGGCAAGCACTCCATTGATCATGACGATGACCTTGGGATTATTGGATGTAACCTGAATCGTCTGGCCTATCGATTTTGCGGAAACTATTGGAATAACGGGTGCCTTACTTGGAGTTGGTTTCGGGCTTTTCGTAACAGTAGCAGTGGGTGTTGGCGTTGCAGTGGGTGTTGGCGTTGCTGTGGGTTTTGCAGTTGGTTTAGGTGTCGGCGTAGGAGCGGCCTGCGTGACTTTCACTGTAAAGGTAGTCGAATTCGCAAGCCAGAAACCACTAGCTCCTTGAATGAGCGTCATGGTTGCCGTACCCGCTTTCCCAACAGTCACATTGAGACCAGATACAGCAGCCACACTTGGATCACTCGTCGTCAAACTCCAAACTCCAGGGGATTTTGATGCGGGCGGAGTGATCTGAATTGTTGGGGCGCCTACGGAAGCAATTAAATTTGGAAGTGTTGGGATGTCAGCTTTTTCATTAACAACTAAAGGCGCGCTCACGACGTTGGAGGAACCAAAATTTCCTGCCGGGCGTTGCTGCGCTGTAATCGTGGTAGAACCGCCTTTGAGAAGAGTTAACGTTGAGCCCGAAATCGAAGCGATCGTTGAATCGGCGACGCTAAAAGTCCAAGTTCCAGACGAATTAGAGGTCGGCGGATGCACAGAAATCGTGTTGTTTGGGGTCGTTCCCAAGGTAGCGGAAATCTGTCCAAGGGCACCAACCGTTGGAACTAGGGGAAGAAATGATAAATTCATCGAGGTTGAACCGGACTGGTATCCGTTTGCCGGAGCTTGACGAGCCGTGATCACCGTAGTTCCGAAACCAACCAATGTGACAACATTTCCTACAACAGTTGCGACCGAGGGAAGTGAAGAATTCAGAGTCCAAGCGCCAGGTGATGTCGAAGTTGGCAATTTCATATTGAGAGAAGTTACGCTCCCACCCGAAAATGAGGCATCCTCAAATGGCCCAATTATCGGTTTTATTGCTGTGATGGTTAGCGTGTTCTGTGTTGATGTTTGTAAGAAAGTACTCGTAGCAAGTTGGGTTGCATTTATGGTGACGGTTCCGCCGTCAAGCAAACTAATGACATTTCCATTGAGGGTTGCGATGGAATAACCATTAACAACGTTATTGGCCAGGCTAAATACCCACGTTCCGCTCGAATTTGAAGTTGGCGGCGTAATTTTAAATTGAGTTGCGGTGAGTGGAGCGGTAAGCGGAGACCATGCACCTAGCGTCGGAGTTCCTGGCGTCACGCGAAAGACCGTGGTTCTGGAAGCGCTCCCGTACGCACCACTCGCAGACTGCGTAAAAGTTAATTGACCACTACCCACACCGATCAGAGTAAGAGTTAAACCTTTTATCGTTGCCAGAGATGGGTTATCTAAACTTAAAGACCAAGCTCCCGGCGAATTCGAGACTGGCGGCTTTACGGTGATCGTGTGTTGATCTATTGGTACGGTGATTATTCCGAGTGAACCCAATTGTGTAGTCGTTGCCATCGCAGGTGAAATTTGAGAAATAAGCAATAGGCACAATGAACTAACAATGGTCGCCTTACCAAATAATTTTCTCACGCGACCATTATCTTGCTCCCACTGGTTAAAGTGTGGGAACTACACCGATTACCACCTTAGAAATCGAATACTGGAGCTACGTGTGGCTCAACTCTCAAAGCACCGCCCGACGCTCTTCTTTTGTAACTTTATTAAAGTATGAAGAACCTTGAATCCAGAAGATTGTCATCGGAATAACACCAATGGCAACCGTTCCAACTCCTACCCGCAGGGCAAGATGGCTCAACGTAGGTATTACTTTAAAGAGAACGGCAATTAAGAATAGACCGGAAAGTGCTGGCCAGAGCCCTACCAAAACAAAGGTGCGAACATCTCTTAATATGTAATGCCGGTACAGAACAATTACCGAAATTGCTGCTAGCGCATAGTAGAAGCAAATTTGAATTCCAATTGCGGCGACGCCAGCCTGCGCAATGTCGTTAACTTTCGAAATGAATTGCGATCCGATGAAAAATAGCAAGACAAAAACGGTCGTAAAGAGGGTTGCGTTCCAAGGGGTACGAAATTTCTTATGTACATGACCAAACGCACCTGGCATCGTGAAATCTCTTCCCATTGAAAAGAGAGTTCTAGTTACTTGAATCATCTGAGTTTCAATAGTTGCCACAGTCGAAAGCAATACCGAAACAATGATGAACTTACCAAACCACCCCGGAATTAAAACCGCAGCAAAATCACTCAAAATGCTGCTGCTATTGTGCAAGGTGGCATCGCTTAAGACCATATTGATTGCAATCAAAGTCAATAAAAAGGTAAAGAAGACGAAGAAGATACCGACGATTCCGCCTCTACCAGCATTGTCCGCTCCATCTTTAGTCTCTTCGTTGAGATTGGCAGTGACATCCCAGCCCCAATAGAAGAATGCGCCGGATACGGCACCGATCAAGATTGCACTTAATCCATGAGCAACCGCGAATTTTGCATCGAAGGGATTGGATCCGGCTGCTGCCGCGGCTGGAGTTGAGTACGCTTTAATTTGATTAAAGGAGAACCATCCCCAATCAAAGCGGTGAGTGTGTGGATGGTGAAGCAGCGCAATGACATCAAAAATCCAGAGCAGCCCTAACTCAACAACTGTCATTACTACTTGTGCTTTTGCCGTGAATTTTATTCCGTACGCAATGATCGCCACCATAAAAATGAAAATGAGGGCTCCAATAAAGGTCGTCCAGTGGACGTTGCTGATCGTATTTTGATTAGTCGAAAAAAGTGAGAGCAAACTTGTCGAGGCAGGAACTGTGGATACGAGTCCAAAAATAATTGATGCGGTCACAAGGGACCAGCCAGCCAAATATCCGAGAATTGGATGAAGTGCATTCCTCACCCAGATATACGTAGCACCTGCATTTTGTCGAACCTTACCCATGTAATGAAAGGCGATCACCACCCCGAACATCGCTATACCGGAGTAGAGAAGTTCGCCAGGTCCAAAGAGACCTACGGTGACTGCAAGCGTGACGGTCGTTGCCGCGATTGAGTACGCAGGAGCTGAACCGGCAATCCCCATGATTGAAGATTCAAATAGACCCAAAACATTCGAAGCTAATTTATTTCCTTCAACTTCATTCTCTTCTTGATGGGAATTCGCCACGTAAAACCTCCGAATAGGGAGCATCCATTGATGCGCGAGTGAGATATCGGCAGAACATACAGCCTAGAGCTAGTCCAGGGCGAGAGCTCAGAGCAGATTTTTTAGTCGACTGCGGCGGATGAGAATTGGCTGGCGTAGAGGTCAAAATAAAAGCCCTTCGCCGCCATCAAATCCTCGTGATTTCCTTGCTCTACCAGCGTTCCTTTGTCCATGACCAGAATAATGTCAGCATCGCGAATCGTCGATAGACGGTGCGCGATGACAAAACTGGTTCTTCCAAAGCGCAATTTAGCCATGGCGTGCTGAACAAGCACCTCTGTGCGGGTATCAACGGACGAAGTAGCCTCATCCAAAATCAAGACCGCTGGGTCCGCCATAAACGCGCGGGCAATAGTCAGCAGTTGGCGTTCGCCATTGGAGACCGTTGAATTATCGTCAGTCAGAAGGGAGTCGTATCCACCTGGAAGGCCACGAATAAAGTGATCGATATTTGCTGCCTTCGCTGCTTCCACTACTTTCTCAGGAGTTGGATCTTTGGAACCGAAGGCGATATTTTCTTGCATGGTTCCTGAGAAGAGCCAAGTGTCCTGCAGCACCATCCCAAATTGGCGACGTAAATCATCTCGAGTGATATCTCGAGTTTTCACTCCGTCCAGAGTGATCTCTCCACCATCAATCTCATAGAAACGCATGATCAAATTAACTAGCGTGGTCTTACCAGCTCCAGTTGGTCCAACAATTGCGACGGTCTGACCTGGTTTCACTTCAAGATTGAAATGTTCAATGAGTGGTTGATCCTCCTTGTATCGGAAGGAGACGTCCTTGAACGCAATTGAGCCTGTTGCTCGAGTGATTGCAATGCTGTTAGGACGGTCGGGTTCTTCTTCGGCTACATCTAGCAATTCAAAAAGCCGTTCGGCTGAAGCAACTCCCGATTGTACGGTGTTCATCAACCCGGCTATTTGGGCCAAAGGCATTCCAAATTGCCTGGAGTATTGAATGAAAGCCTGAACATCACCAAGTGACATTGTCCCAGTGGCAACACGGTAACCACCGAGCACCGAAATTCCTACATAAATAAGGTTAGAAATAAATGTTGTCGAAGGCATAATGATGCCCGACATAAATTGCGCGTTAAACGAAGATTTATTGAGATTTTCATTTAGTTCTGCAAAATCAGAAATTGCTTGCTTCCGGCGACCAAAAACTTTTACCAGCGCGGCCCCTGTATGCATCTCTTCAACGTGACCATTGAGTTTTCCGGTCCAGTCCCATTGTGCAATAAATTGTTTCTGAGATGCCTTGGCGATCCGCACTGATGCGAACATAGAAAGCGGAATTGCGATAAGAGAAATGAGGGCAAGTAGCGGACTAATCCACACCATCATTATTAGGACAGAAACAACCGTTAACAAAGAATTGAGAATTTGAGATAGACCTTGTTGCATGGATGTTGCTATGTTGTCGACATCATTGGTTACCCGAGAAAGTAAATCTCCACGAGAGGTATTGTCGAAATAACTTAGCGGCAATCGACCTATTTTTTCTTCAGCTTGACGACGCAATCTAAATACCGTCTTTTGGGTTACGCCTGCCATCAAATACTGCTGCAACCATAGGAAGAGTGAAGAGAGGATGTAGAGCCCGATAGCTAGGAAAATCCAGTGAGCAACCGCCGTGAAATCGATTCCTTTTCCAGGTACTGCCCCACTTTTTTCAATCAAGTCCGCTTGGGTATTTTGCCCTTGCGCACGCAAACTAGCGACAACTTGCGCATTGGTTTCGTTGGCAGGAAGTTTGCGACCAATAAAGCCATTAAAGATGTCATTGGTGGCATGCCCCAAAATCTTCGGACCAAACGAGCCAATCGTCACGGCCGCAGTAATAAGAATAAATACCGCATATAAAGTTTTACGCTCTGCGCCGACTTCGCGAAGCAGGCGCAGCAACGATCCTTTGAAATCCTTAGATTTCTGAGGGGGGCCACCCATCATCCCCGCCATCGGGCCACCACGCCCCACCCCTCCAGCCATAGGCGGACGTCCACCCTGAGGTGCACGTTGACTCATAGCGCCGCCTCCTCTGGGCTGAGTTGTGAAAGCACAATTTCTTGATAAGTGTCGCTGGATTCCATTAAATCCGAATGAGTTCCAATACCAACGATTCTTCCCTGATCCAGAACCACAATCTGATCCGCTTGCAAAATTGTCGAAACTCGTTGGGCCACAACAATCATGGTTGTATGCCCCATTACTTCGTGCAACGCACTACGCAACTTCGAATCGGTTGTGTAATCCAAAGCGCTAAAAGAATCGTCAAAAATTAAGATCTGTGGTTTTTTAACAAGCGCTCTGGCTATTGATAGGCGCTGACGTTGACCGCCAGAGAAATTAGTGCCACCCTGCGCCACCCTTGATTCAAGTTTCTCTGGAAGTTCTTCGATGAAATCCCGTGCTTGAGCTACCTCCAAGGCACTCCACAATTCGTCATCTGTCGCATCAGCCCTTCCGTACCTCAAATTCTGCGCCACTGTTCCACCGAAAAGAAAGGCACGCTGTGGAACTAGACCAATTTCTGACCAAAGTGATTCAAGACTTTGATCTCGAACATCCATTCCATCTAATTTCACCGCACCGCCGGTTACATCAATAAATCTTGGTATGAGATTGAGGAGTGTTGATTTTCCGGAACCAGTCGAACCGATAATGGCTGTGAATTCACCTGGCCTAGCCGTAAATGAAATGTCAGAAAGAATGGGGTGCTCTGCTCCGGGATATCGAAATTCAACTTTTTCGAATTCGATCAATCCTAATCGTACTTTTGGATTCTTAGGGTTGAGAGTTTCAACGACCGAAGATTTCGTATCAAGTACTTCTTGAATCCGTTCTGCGCAGGCGGCAGCCCGAGGAATCTGCAGTGACATAAAAATTGCCATCATTACACTGCTTAAAATTAACATGATGTAACTGAGAAACGCTGTCATGTTTCCAATCTGAAGATTCCCAGAATTAATTAACTTACCGCCAAACCAAATTACCGCAACCGACGATAAGTTGAGGATCATAGAAAGCGATGGAAACATAACGGCGAATGTGCGAGTGACTCGAAGTTGAGTCTGCATCAAATCAAGTGATGCCTCTCCAAATCGTGCTTCTTCCTGCCGAGTCTTAACGAACGCACGAATTACGCGCACGCCAGATATTTGTTCACGCAGTACAAGATTAATTCGATCTATTTTTACTTGCATAACTCTAAAAGCCGGAACAATTCGACGAAGTAAGAGAATAATCAAAAGCGACATGATTGGCAGAACTACTAATAATAAGGAAGATAACTTCAAGTTTGAGCGCAACGCCATAATGATGGCTCCAATGCCCGTAATAGGAGCACCTATCATCATCGTGAAGCCCATGAACAGAACTAGTTGTACTTGCTGCACATCATTTGTATTTCTTGTGATCAGAGATGGTGCTCCGAATTTATTTAGTTCTCGAGCGGAAAAACCTTCCACAGCAACAAAGACTGCGGAGCGCAGATCACGCCCAAAGGCCATTGCAACTCGGGCAGCTAGATAAGCGAGCCAGACGGAGGCACCCATAACCAGCGCGCTTGAGCCGAGCATGATTTCACCGATATGCCAGATATAGCCGACATTTCCTTTGGCCACGCCATTATTGATGAGGTCAGCATTCAGGTTTGGGAGATACAAACTTGCGATTGCCTGTATGAGCAACATCAGGAGGATCAGGTAAACCTGATTCCTATAAGGGCGCAGATATTTCTTTAAAATCTGAGTAAGCAACCGTGGCTCCTATTAATTAAAATCCTTTTTTGTTTAATTCAACAAGCCTACTCCCCGCGCAAAAGTCTTTCTCTTTCGTTAAATTTCTACACCTATATATTTAGTTTCTAAGAACTCGTGAATTCCGGAAAATCCACCCTCACGACCCAACCCAGACTGCTTCACGCCGCCAAATGGCGCAGCTGGATCAGAAATGACTCCGCGATTTATGGAAACCATCCCCGCCTCCAGCGCTTCTGCTGTCCGAATGGCGCGTTTGAGGTCTGACGAGTAAACGTAGGCAATCAATCCATATTCGGAGGCATTTGAGAGCGCGATGGCCTCTTCATCACTTTCGAACGTAACTATTGGAGCCACCGGTCCAAAAACCTCATATTGCAGGATTGGATTATCTTCCTTCACAGTTAAGACAGTCGCAGGGTAGAAAGCACCTTCGCCCCTCGGAATCACTCCACCAAGATTCAACCAAGCACCTGCCGCCACCGCCGAATCCACTAATTCTGCGATCTTGTCCCGCTCTTTTCGTGAAACGCTGGCACCGAGCTGAGCACCACTTTCTAGGCCATCTGCCATTTTTAAATCTTCCATGGCTTTAGTGAACTTCTCCGTAAACTCGCTAGCAACAGGTTTGGCGACATAGAAGCGATTGGCGGCTGTGCAAGCGGCCCCACCATTCCGCATCTTTGCAATCATTGCGCCTTTAACCGCTTCATCAATGTCGGCATCGTCCAAAACCAGGAACGGGGCATTGCCTCCGAGCTCAAGTGAGGTTCGAAGAACAAGATCGGCCGACTCCTTAATGAGGATTCTTCCCACTTCGGTCGAACCAGTAAAAGAAACGTTCCGAACGCGCGGATCATGCATCATGCGAGAAATCATCGCACCGGTTTTCTCTGGCATCACAAAATTTACAACTCCAGCAGGAACACCAGCGCGATGCAAAATATCTATGATCCATAAAGCTGTCAAAGGAGTCTCAGAAGCAGCTTTTAGAATCACGGTACAGCCAGCAGCTAAGGCTGGACCGATTTTGCGCGTCGCCATAGCTGCAGGAAAATTCCAAGGGGTGATCAGTAATGAAACCCCGATTGGTTGGTGTGTGACCAAAATTCGCTTGTCTCCACTTGGGGCTTGGCGGAAGTCTCCGGGGGTGCGCACGGCCTCCTCAGCAAACCACCTGAAAAATTCCGCTGCATAAATCACTTCGCCTTTTGCATCCGTGATTGTCTTGCCATTTTCCATTGAAATAAGTTTGGCAATGTCGTCCGACTCGGCAGTCATAATTTCAAATGCTTTACGTAGCAATTCAGATCGAACTCGCGATGGAGTTTTGGACCAAGTTGAGAATGCGTTATGAGCAGCGGTGACGGAATCGTCACACTGGGCTTGATCCGCGGTTGAAATCTCCGCGATGAGCTTTCCGGTGCTCGGGTTCATGACCGCTAGAGAGCCCGCACCTTTTACCCATTGACCATTTATGTATAAATCGGTCTTTAATTGCATGTTCACCAGAAACCCCTTATCCATCAGAGTTTCAATTGTAGTTATTAAGTCTGAATTCACGCATCCATGCTTATTCCTTGGAGCCTCGGGCCGGGATTGAACCGGCGACCTGCCCATTACGAGTGGGCTGCTCTACCACTGAGCCACCGAGGCGGAGACGTAAGAGTACCCTGTGCTTTATGGAACTTTCTGCAATCTTATGCAACCACGTTGAAACACC
>CAIYQS010000230.1 GCA_903928395.1 uncultured Actinomycetes bacterium
CCTTCTGACCTTGCCAATCATGTCCATTGTGATCACCTTGTGCCTCCTGCCTAATAACTAGGCAGGTAGGGTTTAACACATGGTCAATTTTCAATTGAACATTTGGTCCTTTTTTGATCAATTTTCGGTTGAATTCAACACAATATCAATATATATTGAGGGCTCAATCAAGCCATCAGACCGCCCTTATCAAGCTCCGCCCCTCAAATGATAACCTCGCTCTAAATGAATCAATGCCACCCCTCTCCTCAAATCTTAAAAAACTCTCCAAGATCCCAATGAAACCAGTCTCTTCCTGGGGCCGTTTAAGCCATGAATTACATAACGCAATCCCCTTAAATGATCGAAATAGGGTGGCAGATCTTATTCAGCACAACGATAGCCTTGGATTTGGGTTGGCGCATGGAATGGGCCGAAGTTACGGTGACGTAGCTTTAAATCCCAATGGAACCTTATGGCTGACTACAGGCCTTAATCATTTAATTGATTTTGATGTGCATTCGGGACTCCTTCGATGTGAGGCAGGCGTTCTGTTAAGGGATATCCAAAGACTCTTCATCCCAAAAGGATGGACATTACCCGTCACACCGGGATCGCAAATGGTTACCGTAGGAGGGGCAATTGCAAATGATGTTCATGGTAAAAATCACCACCTACTGGGAACATTTGGGGGTCATATCCAAAGCCTTAAATTAGTGCGTACTGACGGCATGGAAATAGAATGTGGACCAACTCATAATCCCGAATGGTTTGCTGCTACTTTGGGTGGATTGGGACTCACTGGTTTTATAGTTGAAGCAGTAATTCAACTTCGCCCCATTTCTGGGCCATGGCTCGATACTGAAACCATCCCTTACTCAAATTTGTCCGAATTTTTTGAATTGGCAGATTCCTCGGAGGCGGATTGGGAGCATACTGTCTCCTGGATTGACTGCATGTCCAACAAAGGCCAAGGTATCTTCATGCGAGCTAACCCTAATAAAGAATTAAAAGATGTGCCCAAAATGAAAGCGGAGAAAAAAATGCCTTTTATGCCGCCCATTTCTCTAGTCAACTCGCTGACCTTGCGCCCCTTTAACTTCGCTTACTACAACCTCCAAAAATACAAAGCCGGCTCAAGCATTGCGCATTACGAACCCTTCTTTTATCCATTGGATAAGTTACTGGAATGGAACCGAATGTATGGTCCCAAAGGATTCTTTCAATACCAAAGTGTTATTCCGAGAAACGTAGGTCAAGATGCGACTCAGGCAATGTTAAGAGAGATCGAAAGGTCTGGTGAAGGATCATTTCTGGCAGTCCTGAAGACCTTTGGCAACAAAGAGTCCCTCGGCATGCTCAGCTTTCCAGAGCCAGGTGTGACTTTGGCCCTGGATTTTCCTAATCATGAATCCCGTACACATAAGCTCCTGGCTCGCTTAGATGCCATTGTCAAAGAGGCCAAGGGCCGGATATACGCAGCCAAAGATGCACGAATGCCTCGTGAATTATTTGAGGCTGGCTATCCCAAATTAAATGAATTTTTAAAATACCGTGATGCAGGCATTAGCTCATCACTATCACGTCGCTTACTAGGAAGTTAAATTGAAGACTACAAAACGAATTGCCATTATTGGAGCGACATCATCTATAGCAGAGCATTGCGCAAGAATATGGGCGCAGCAAGGTTCAGTGGAATTGATTTTGGTTGGCAGAGATCAAAAAAAGCTAGAGGTAGTTAATGCTGACTTATTGGTACGCGCACCAAACACCAAAACAGAAATGGTGGTAACTGATTTTATCGACCCCACCACTATCCAAAAAATGGTTAATGACCTATTTGCAGTCGGTCCAATCGATATTGCTTTAATTGCACATGGAACCCTTCCAGAGCAACAAGATTGCCAAAATGATTTAGCCCTCAATTACAACACCCTAGAAATTAATGGGATTTCACCCGTGCTTTATGCGGAAGCCTTTGCACAGCATATAGCCAAATTGAATCAAGGCTCTATTGCCATCATTGGTTCAGTTGCGGGTGATCGTGGACGCAAATCCAACTATGTTTATGGCGCTGCCAAAGGTCTAGTAACAAGATATACGCAAGGGCTACAGCACCGCTTTGCAGGTACAAGCGTTAGTGTCACACTGATTAAGCCGGGTCCAACCAATACGCCAATGACTGCCGGAATAAAAGGTAGCGAGAAATTTGCCTCTGCTGAAGAAGTTGCAAAAACTATAACCTCCGGTATTGAGTCTAAGAAAGCGACCATCTATGCGCCTGCCAAATGGCAAATTATTATGATGGTAATAAGACATCTTCCAAGCCTCATCTTTAACAAGATGAATATCTAGAAGTAAGGTAAGCGAAGTTTAGATCAGATGTTAGGTTTGTCTAGCTTTGATTTCCATATCTCTAAAATTCCTAAACAAATAAAGCCGGTCAGTACCGCAAACCAAATTGTTGCAAAACGAATTCCAATTGCTGCGATCATGGCGATACTGGCCGTTACACCATAGATTCCTAAAAGCAAAACAATAGTCAACTCTGTTGAGCCCACACCACCCGGGAGCAACGATGCTGCACCCGCCAACATAGCCAGAGGGTATATCGTGAATGCCTCTAATGGTTGAATTGACACTCCTAAGTCCCTCAATAGCCACATAAAACCATAAGAAGTTAAAGCCCAAGCGAATACGCCATAGCCCATGGAGACAATTAAATCCAATGGATTGCACCAAAATCGACACGAGGATAGCGCATCACGCACAACTAAAAATAACTTTGCTAATTTAACCCAATAATAACGACCTAGAAATGTACTCAACTTTGTGAGAAGTTTTGGATTCAGAGCAATTCCAACCAATAAGCCATGAATCGCCCCTAATTTGC
>CAIYQS010000231.1 GCA_903928395.1 uncultured Actinomycetes bacterium
AATCGTTGGAACTGGGCGCTGATGAATCGCATCCGTATTGATGTATGGGACCCAAGTCTTCATCAATTTATCAATAATAAAGAGCAATCCCGCAAAGATTGATGTAATGATGCTGGTTCGGATCACGGGTCTGCGATCGATTTTCGCGAATGCAAATCCGACTCCAGCCGCGATAATGAGAGTTACCAACAGCATGATAAATACCGTGAGCAGGCTTGCATATTTCTTTAACAAATATTCAACTGGAAAATAAAATATAAACCCAATCAAAATGACTGCAATAGAGGAACGAAGCGCCGCTTTATTTCCCAGCCCCGTTGAGATATAGGTGATACCAAATGCAAAACCTATTCCCAGAATAAGCATCATGATTGGGCCTAGCCCTGGATGAGTGAACCATTTGGTGACACTCAGCAAGCTCAAAACAATCGCGGTTGAAACTCCGGCGATTGCAAAAATCATGAAAACCCGTTGTCTAGTTCCGCTGATAACGGCTGCCCAGAAAACGCCGGAAACTACGGAAGCCGACACGATCCAGAGTGGGGCGATCGAGCCGTTGAGGAGGAAGTTGTTGAAACTAATTGCCAAGTATTCCTTGAGAAGTACGGCGACCCAAAAAATAGGAAGCGAGTACATGAGGAAGGCGAAAAATGTCATTGCATAGTCAAAGCGACTGTACTGCCGGAGTGCCGAAACGATTCCAAATCCAATTCCAAGCAAAATGGCCAAAATTGTGGAGAGTAAAATCAAGCGAATAGTGACTGGAATTGCTTGAGAAATATAGGTGCTGACCTGGTTACCGTCGCGAGTCTTACCAAGGCTGAAATGTCCAGTAAATATGCCAAGAATTCCTTTAAACCAGATGAAGTAGCGCGCAGGGGGTGGAACATTGAGGTTGAGGTTTCTAATCAAAGCGAGTAGTTGCTGATGGGCGTGAGGATCGGTGCTGCCGCGTAAGCCTTCAGTTGGGTCACCAGAGTAAGCCTCTGCGTTGTAAACCAAGAACGTGGACCCAAAAAGGATGATTAACAACGCACCTATGCGTCGACCGATATAGGCGAGCATGCATTCCTCTGTTCTACTCTTGTTAGGTTCTTAAAAAAATACTGGCAAATACTGGTTAAAGATACTTCTAAATTTGCCTTTAATCCTGTAATTAAGAAGAAGTGGTGCTGGAGTTTATCCAGCACCACTTCTATCACCCGTTACCGGTATTACTACTTTCCGACTATTTCTTTCGAAATTCGTCTACTTCAAGAAGGTGCTATTTAGTTCCTTCTTAGAAGTGCCAAGTCCAGAAGTTCCAGAACAGGCTTGGTGATAGTGGAGCTGCAACAACACCTGAAAGCTGTGAGTTGAAAGCAGTCACTTCTGGGTTCTGGAAGATACCCAAGAAGAAGGCATCCTTTGCAACGGCTTGCTCAACTTGAATACGCAAACGTGTGACAGTTGAAGCAGGCAATGTTCCAGCCTGAAGTGCTACGCAAGCCTTATCGATCGCTGGATCGTTAATTCCTGTGTAGTTAGAACCACCAGTTGATTGGAAGATTCCGCAAGCTTGTGCATCTTGTGGGTTTGCAGTCTGATCGAAGATGAAGAAGTGAGCAGCGTATTGCGTTGCTGCCAACTTTCCACCCCAACCAGCTGTTGCTGGTGCTGTGACCTTGAAACCGGCAGCTGCTTCAGCAGCAATGATCAATGCTGCTTCAGACGTACGGCGAGTGTTTCCAGGTGAACCCCAGAGTAAGTTGATTGCAATTGGCGTATTTCCGTTACCAGCTGTTGGGTACCACTTCTTAACCAACTTGAGTGCTGCGGCAGTTCGTGAAGCCTGGGTGCCTGTGTTGTAAGCAGCCATTCCGTTAAGGCTCGCAACGTGTGCGTACTGAGGGTTACCAGGTAGGTCGATAACTGATCCCAAGACAACAGCATCTGGGTTGATTGGTTGGATCAACTTAGCGACGATGTCAGCACGTGGATAAGCCAGCAAGAATGCCTTACGAAGGTCAGCAGCCTTTTGGCCGCCAGCCATTGCAAATGGTCCCGTGTAGGTATCTGTACCGCTTGAAGCAACGCGAAGTTCAATATGTTCGAAAGCAAGTGAGCTCGTTGTTGTTACGGTTGCGGTTTTGATTGCCTTCAATTGAGCAACTGCATCAGCCGTTGGTTGACCTTGGTACACATCAGCATCGCCATTGGCAAGGGCTTGAGAAGAAGGTGAACCGTCTGCAATGCCCTGCTTGATAACCATGGTGGTGATTCCTGATAGTGCAGGACCAGAGTTATAAGTTGGGTTAGCGGTCAAAGTGATTGCATTTGAATCAACAGACTTGATGACATAAGCGCCATTGACAACGAGCAACAAAGGATTTGTAGAGCTATCAACAGTAGTGGTGTTGTAACCTGTGCTGTAGACAGCGCCCATTGCCTTAAGTGCTGCGGTGTTCTTTGAGTTTACATCTGACAAGAACTTCGCAGTTGCAGCAGCGTTAGCTGAATCTGATTGCAAGCTTGTCTTACCGGCAGCAAGTTCTTCCAATGCGTGAACTGGAAGGGTGAGGTTTGGACCGTTAAGGACGTAGTCAGGAATTGCAGTGTCGTACTTGACTGTCATGCTCATCTTGTTGGCGCTGATCGTTGGAATTCCAACTACATGCTGGTCATAAACCGCACCGTATAGACCGGAGTCGAATGCTGGAGTGACGTTTGGATCTGTTGGATCTGGAAGTCCAGCAGACTTCGCATAATCAGAACTTGTGAGTACATGCGCAAGGAGAAGATCAACGGCGGTGATAGGTGCGCCATCTGACCAGACTCGTCCTGGAGCAATTGTGTAGGTGACTTCGAAGTCGCCAGGCTTATTGCGTGAAATTTTGTACGAGCCAAGAACGGGATTTGGAACAATATTGAGCTTATCGTCGTAATGGAAGAGGCTCATTCCGGTGAGATAAGCAACGTCTCCGTTGATAACAATATTTGTTGCAGGCGTTCCGTTATTGATCGAGGTAAAAGTATTACTCTCAATGACAACTGCTGTGCTACGTGCAGCAGCGTGTGCTGGGACCGCAACAAAGCCGATTAACGCGACTGACGCTGCAGAGACCGCGGCGACCAGAGAGCGCGTCTTAAGGCGTGCTTTCATGTTTTCTCCTTAATAGGTGAGCAACCTAGTTCTGCCAAGTTTTACCTATGGCAATACCAGCCTGCACGAGGGGTACCAAGTGGCGCCATCATGCCCTATTTGTCGCTTTCCCTCAATAGAGTACGCGTATGACCTTAGATACCAATCAGATAACCTTTTTTGCTTTCCGCGAAGAGGTCCAACTCACTGATTCGTTGGGTCGATCGGGCGTCATTTCGACTCCCCATGGCGAGATTGCAACCCCTGCCTTTATTCCAGTAGGCACCAAAGCAACGGTTAAAGGGGTACTGCCGGAATCCATGGCGGCCTTAGGCGGACAAGCCCTCTTAGCTAATGCTTATCACCTCTATCTCCAGCCTGGGCCAGAGATCGTGGATGAAGCTGGTGGGCTAGGTGCATTTATGAATTGGCCTGGCCCAACTTTTACGGATAGCGGTGGTTTTCAGGTGCTTTCCCTAGGTGTGGGCTTTAAAAAAGTAATTGCCATGGACGCCGAAACCTTCCGCTCAGATGAGGTGATTGCCGATAATAAGGAGCGACTAGCGCATGTGGATGATGATGGGGTGACTTTCAAGTCCCACCTCGACGGTTCAATGCATAGATTTACCCCCGAAATTTCAATGAAAGTTCAACACCAACTTGGTGCTGACATTATTTTTGCCTTTGATGAATGCACCACCTTGCATAACACTCGCGGTTATCAGGAGCGCTCCCTTGAACGCACCCGACTTTGGGCGAAAAGGTGTCTCATTGAACACGGGAAATTAACCGCTAAGCGCAGTAATCACCCTTATCAAGCCCTTTTTGGCGTACTTCAAGGGGCGCAATACGAAGATCTTCGGCGCAAGGCAGCTCGCGATCTTGCGGGACTTGATGAGTCAGGAATTTCCTTTGATGGCTTTGGACTTGGCGGGGCGCTCGATAAAGAGAAACTCGGGACGATTGTCCGCTGGATGTGTGAGGAACTCCCCCGCAACAAACCTCGCCACCTCCTGGGAATCGGCGAACCCGATGATCTATTTACCGGCGTAGAAAATGGCGTGGATACTTTCGACTGCGTAGCGCCCAGCCGGCAAGCACGGACCAGTGCCGTGTTCACTCAAGATGGCAGAATCAATTTAACCAACGCAAAATATCAACGCCAATTTTCTCCAATTGACGACAATTGTGATTGCTATACCTGCTCTCACTACACCGCCGCGTACTTAGCCCACTTGTTTAGATCCAAAGAGATGGTCGCTGGCACGTTAGCAACAATCCACAACGAGCGATTTATTGTGAGATTGGTGGATCAGATGCGAGAAAGCCTCAGAGTTGGCGATTTCTTTGAATTCAAGCGTGAATTCTTAGGAAGGTTCTATTCAGGCAACCCTAAGCGTCAAGCGACCTGAAAAGATCGCTTCGATAAACCCATCCAATAACCATCAATAGCTGTTGTAGGGGCGACATCTGCCTTGGTAGCCGCGCCAAGCGTGATAAATATGGGGGCAAAGTGTTCAACTGTTGGATGCGCATATGGCATTCCTGGTGCCAGACTCTTGTAGTTCATGAGTTCATCAATCGCGCCACGGTCTAAGACTTCCTTTGCCCATAAATCAAATTCCACGCTCCAACCCGGCGGAGTTGCATCGATGCTGAAATCACGCAGAAAGGGCAGGCCATGAGTCAAAAAACCGCTACCAATGATCATCACACCCTCGTCGCGAAGTGGCGCAAGTTGTTGGCCGATTTTAAACAACTTCTCGGGATCATGTGTTGGAATCGACATTTGCAGGACTGGAATATCCGCGTCTGGAAACATTTTTAGCAGCGGCACGTACGCCCCGTGGTCCAGGCCCCTATTGGGTTGCTCGACGACCGTCTCGCCCAGGAGCGCCTTCACGCGTGCAGCCAACTCTGGCGCCCCCGGAGCCCGGTATTGCAGGTTGTAGTACTTCGGGGCAAATCCCCCAAAATCGTAAATAAGAGGGGTCGATCCAGATGTGGAGCCCAATGAAAGGGGTGCTGATTCCCAGTGCGCGCTCACCACAAGAATGGCTTTAGGGCGCTCGATTTCACTTGCCCAGGTAGCTAATTGTGAACTCCATAGCGGATCATCAAGCAATGGCGGCGCGCCGTGTCCAATATAGAGAGCGGGTGTTAACGACATACGTGCACTATAGCAGATAGTTGAAACTTCAACTATCTCTATCCTCCATGGTTCGAGCAATTCGACCCCTAGCGGCTTCCTGACTTGGAGACTCCTTGCCAAGGGCCAAACTGAGTAATTTCAATAAGCGAGCGCAGATCCAACGCCATGCCGGGCCAACCGGTTTAAGCCCAAGAATCTCCTGTTGCGCGGGAGAGAGCGTGGAAACCGCGGTCTTTGCCAATACCTTATAAAAGAGCAGCGGCGCGCGACCCAGAGGTGGCTTGAGAATAAATTTCACTACTTCTGCGGTCGCATCACTTGTCGCGAGGTCATTTTTCAAGAAATCGTTCATGGTTGCCTTTAATTCGGCAACGGATTGCGGTGCCTCCGCGAGCCCTAATCCGGTGGCGCTTGCGCTCCACTCCCTTACATATGCATCCGCTCCCCTGGTAATTGGGTAGCTGAAAGTTTGGTGGGCGGTCAAAAAAGAGTCTGTAAAAGCGCAATGCACCCAGAGTAGGTACCTCGGATCACTCGCTCGGTAATTTTTAAATTCACCTGCCTTGGACTGAAATTTCCCCTTGACATGGTCGTGCATCGCATTTACCCGCGCGGCTTCGTTGGCAATCGCTTCAAGAGAGCCAAAGGTGGTGATCGTTAACCAGCGCGAAGTGCCAGCTAACCTTCCTAATGGATCGGATTCGTAGCGAGAGTGTTGACTCACCCCTGTAAGTGCGGCGGGGTGAGCGGCTTGCAACAACAGTGCTCTAATTCCCCCGACTAGCGTTGCTACCGTCCCATGAACTTGCCAGACCGCACTATCGGGCCCGAAAAGTCCAGCGCCCTCACCATGAGCAATCAACTTTACCCAGTCCGGTTTACCGTCTGGGGATCCAGAGACAATTTCTCTGAATTTATTAGCGATACGTTCCTTCACGAAATCTGTTCCTTCATAACCCGCAAGATCTCGCTCTAGTCTGCGATCGCCGCTCGCAATTGGTTAGCGTGATCAAGGGGATGCTTGCTATAGACCCGCAACCAGTCCTCCAGTGTGAAATTTCCGCGCTCACTATGAATCGCGAACTTGCTCAAATCTTGCTCGGTCAAATTTTTAAGGACTTCTAGGGAGGAATTGCGCGAGGCTTTATAGAGCGCTAAAGAATTTTCAATCGGGAATTTTCGATATCCAAGCGCAGTGCACTCTGACCAAGCATTTTCGTCATATCCAAGGATTTGAGTACCAGGTTCGGCCAAAATCCGTCGCAAACGAGCCGCCGATTGAGATTCGCTGTCTGCCATGTGGTGCACGATCTGTCGTGCAGACCAACCAGCGTGATCGGTCTTATCAATATTTTCGGGGGTAACAAGCGCAGCGGCCGCAAGAAAAACTGCCGTTGATTCTTCGTAGCTTTGGGCATGGTCAATAATGGTCATGCCCAAACTCTACCGAGGTTAGAGATTTTCCTCCTGATAGTAATTCTTCCAAACCAAGCGATGGATTGGAATTTTGTACGGGAGTGAACGAACGCCCGGAATCAAAGGCATGATTATCAATCCAAGTGAGAGCGCACCCATAATGACCATGATCCATGCATCCGCATTTGCGCCAAATGGATGGCTGTCTCCATTGTTAAATGGCGGAATTTGATACCAGAAGGAATACAACCAGAGCCAAGCTTGACCAGGGTAACGTCCAGTCTCGTTCATCATTCCCCAGGTTGAACCCTGAAGATTTGAAGCTGTACTTTGATCATTGAAGTAACTTCCGTCACCCAAGAAGAGAGTCTGCTTCGTATAGTCACTTTGGAAGTAATTTCCTTGCGAGAGTAAGGCACCGTCCAACGAACCAGCTTGTGCCATTGAAAGCAATCCAGTTGCCAGCTGTGGAACAGGTCCATAATTACCAGCGGGAACTTTCGTTGCATCCTGATTGGCCTTGGTAAGGGCATTGTCATAGTTGGTCGCCCAAGTGGATTGAGTTTTGCTATCCGAGGCTTGCCACTGTTTCAAAGCATCCGCAACAGGCCCGGAATTCACCACCGTCGTCAGAGGTGTGATGACAAAGTCATTGACTGTATCCACGGGATGGGTCACACCCATTAGCTTCGCGAGGTGGAGTGGCCCAAGATTTACACCATCAGAAGCTGTGTTGTATGGGGCACCATAGCCACCCGTTCCGCTCGAGCCCGCCAACTCTTGAACGGAGGTAGCGTAAAAGTCAGCCGGGGCTGCAACTGCCCATTGTTTAAAGGTGATTTGTTTATCATCTGGTGATCCAAAGAGTGTTGAAAGTGCAACGACAGCAATGGTGATGACGACAAGTGCGGCCACGCCCTCTTTGATGAGATCATATGGACGAGTTCTTCCGCTCCAAGAAGCGGATTCGAGTTCTGCGCGACGGTCGCTCATTTGCGTTCTCCCAACTCTTTGTTGAAAGCATCGATGGGTGGAACAACGCCTTTAGCTCGAACCATAAGGACGTGAATTACTGTGATCAATCCCAACACAAGTGGCAAAAACGCCACGTGCAAGAGAATCATCTGACCAAAGTTAGTCACATTAAAACGTGACCCAATTCCGACCGAGTTGAATCCATCCTTTGCTTCATAAGAAATCCATTGAGAATCAAAGTTTGTCTGAACTAGGTACCCAGTAAAGGCCGTTGCTATAGAGGCGACAAAAGCGACTGCACCTGTTATCCACGTAAGTAGTCGTCGACCACGCCAGGCGGCCATCCAAAACTTTCCCCAAAGGTGGACAACCATGAAAATGAAGAAGAATTGAACGCTCCAAAAATGCATACTGTTAATAAAATGGCCAACATTGGAATAGTGATACCAACTGGCGCCTTCAAATGCCAAGACAATTCCTGAAGCAATGATGACTCCAAGGGAGGCTAAGGTCGCAACTCCAAAGAGATAAATCCAGGAGGCGACATACGCAGGCTGGGTATCAGGCAGAAGTTTTTCGACCGGCAAATTTTTCTGCCAACTCTTGCGGAGTTTGCTGGTCCACATCTCTTTTTCTTGTGTGGTGCTCATTTTTGACCCTTCCCCTTCTTGTTGCCGGGGAACGGCAAGGTGAGCGCTAGGCCAAATAAAACCAACATCCCAAGAATGATGACGAGGTTGGTGATCGACATCTGAAACCAGCCAATATGTATATATACAGCCTTCAGATTCATAAAGTGTCCAAAAATTCCCATAGTGGTAAAGGTAAAGGTTTTAGCACGCGATAAGTAGGTTTCGGGCGATTTAATACCAGGTTTTGCATGCGACTGAGTGCCAGCACTACTGCTACTCTCTGATTTTACAGGGCAACAGACGCGGAGTGAAGATGACAGATATAACCATCATGCAGCGCGATCTCACGCCGTTTGAACACTTGGTTCTAGATTTGCTCTGCAAAGGAAAATCAAACGTCGCAATTGCTCATGAAACGGCACATACCGAAAAAGTCATCGAAAATACCGTCTCACGCTCGGCCCGGGTATTTGGAATCACCTCGGACGGAGATACAAATGTCCGAGTGCTGTTAGCTCTCGCTTACCGCACGCATTTTGGAGATGCAGCCTTTGATTCATTTGGTCTTCCTTGCCAGCACTTACAACCAGGTCCCGACGGCCGCATGTATTGCGCTCGCCATATCGAGTAGAAGTCGAATAGAAAAGGACGTTCATGAAAGCACTAGCCGCAACTTTCTTCGTAATCCACATCTTGAGCATTGCCGGAATCGTCATCCTCTTGCTGATGCAGGCTGGAAAAAGCATCAAAGTTGTCCCGAAGGGTCTGACCCACCTTGGTTTGACTGCCCTTGTTGCTGGAGTAGTTATGGTCGGAGCTCGCCAAGCGCAACATCATCAGAATGCAACCATGTATCCCACCTATAACTATGGAATCCTTGCTGCAAAGTTGGGCGTGCTCGTCATATTCTTGGTCGTTGCTTATAAGCATGCAAAATCCGAAGCCATCACTCGGGCAACTTGGGTAACTTTGTTGGGATTAATTGTGATAAATATCGGTCTCGCCGGTTCCCTTAAGTAATTCGATCACAATAAAACCAACTTTTGTCATGGTAACCGTCAGGCAAATTAAAAGTTCTGATAAAGAGCGCTGGCTTGAGTTGTGGAGTGGTTACTTAACCTTCTATGAAAGCGCACTCACTTCGGAACAAACCGAACTAACTTGGAGTCGCTTGCACGATTCTTCGTTTAATCTCTATGGGATTGTTGCGGAAATTGATGGAAAAGTAATTGGAATAACCCACTATTTGTTTCGTCCCTCGAGCTGGGCTCAGACCGATTATTGCTATCTTGAGGATTTATACGTCGATCCCACACTACGGGGGGCTGGCGCCGGGCGGTCGCTCATCGACGCGGTGATAGCGGCCGCCCGTGCCAAGATGTCTGGACGGGTGTACTGGACAACTAAAGAGAGCAATACACGAGCCCGCGTCTTATACGACTCGTATTCGCCGGCCTCTGAATTTGTCCAGTATCGCCTGCCACAAACTTATTGAGTTTTTCTTTATTAAGTTTTTTTATCTCTGATGCGTTAAGCGGTAGCGCTTCTATTAAGCGTTTTCACCAACGCGACGGGCGTGCATGAAGCCAAGGAAGGCCAAGAGGAGGAACAAGATTCCGCCTAAGTAGGCAACCAAAGCTGCGTACATTGCAATCTGTCCGATCTGCCAGAAGGCATATCCATAGAGCAATAATCCGCGAAGCGTTGATCCACGGAACAGCAATTGAACTTGATTTGCGAGTGCAGCATTTGTTGGATCTGCTTGTGCAGCAGCGCTAACTTCGGAATAGGTCTTTCCACCTGCAATTTCACTTAGGTGAACTGCAATAAAGTGATCTGCGTAAACTTCTGCTTGGCGACCATTGAGCATCTGCTGTCCAGCATATTTTGCGATGAATGGTTGATCCTTTGCAGGCAAACTTGTAATCGCACCGCTTCCTGCGGCTGGGAATGTTACGTTCTGCTCGAGTAACTGAGTCTTCACTTGGTCGTTGGTAAAACTATAACCCCAGGTAAGAAGTCCGCCCGCCATTAATAGAACTACTGCAAGCAATAGTCCCGTTGAGCTTGCAACCTTATCCACAAACTTTCTATTCATTTCCGTTCCTTTCGTCGATGTAAGGAAGGTGGTTCACAACCCCGCTTAATGTGTTTAGCAAGATTCTTTCCGCGTTCCTCTCAGAGACAATCTTGGCTTCTTTGGAGTAAATAAAAAACACAAGAATTCGGTGCTACCCCTCAGTGAACTGTGATCTAGGGAACTGAGGCCCATGGGAGAGCTGAAAAGTAGGGTATTCAATTAGGTGCGCTATTCCTTTAGACTCCCAACCTATGACGACGCGACCGATAAATTGGACTGAACTTCATGATTTGGCCAAAACCGCAATGGAGCAGGCCTATGCTCCTTATTCGAAATTCCCCGTAGGGGTTGCTGCGCTCGTAAACGATGGACGACTTATTTCAGGTTGTAATGTCGAAAATGCAAGTTATGGGCTCGGCTTGTGTGCAGAGTGCGGGCTGGTATCTAATCTGATTCGTTCAGGAGGCGGAAGGCTAATCGCCATCGTATGTGTGGACGGTGTAGGCAATTACCTAGCTCCTTGTGGTCGCTGTCGTCAGTTGCTCTTTGAGCATGGCGGAAAAGAAGCGCTCCTTATGACATCAGAGGGACCCCAAAGTCTGGAGG
>CAIYQS010000232.1 GCA_903928395.1 uncultured Actinomycetes bacterium
CCTCCACTTCAAATCTGCTCAACTAGAAAATTGATCTTTTTCTTCGTGGGAAAGAATCCAAGCGGCAAACGAAGCTGTGATGGTACTTATCATTGCAACT
Organism: uncultured Actinomycetes bacterium; assembly: GCA_903928395.1. GTDB lineage: Bacteria > Actinomycetota > Actinomycetes > Nanopelagicales > Nanopelagicaceae > PALSA-747. Next base: position 101 of record CAIYQS010000232.1, read on the forward strand.
CCGAAAATTATTAAAATGCCCGCAACCAGTCGCCCCTCAGTCGTGACTGGGAACTTATCCCCGTACCCGATGGTTGTAATGGTTACCAAACCCCACCACAGGGCATCCATAGGTGTATGAATATTTGAGCCCGGAGCATTTCTTTCAATGTCCAGAATGGCCGCTCCCATGATCACAATCATTACAATTGCGGCACAAGTCATTACCAGCGGAATGGATTTAATCAAGGATTTTCTTGATCTGATACTAGCTTGAGTGGTGAAGAGCAAAGCCCTTAGTGCCCTCAGGGGTCTAAAAAATGGGAGCACAACGAGAATTAGTTCAAAAATGTGGGTTTTGAAATATTTTTTGTTATCAGGCGCCAATTTAATTAGTACGACGTAGTCGAGAGCAAAAATCGCCCAGGTAAAGTAATTGATCAACTGACAGGCGATTTTGACGGCATTGCTAACCGGGTACCAATATATTGGGAAAACAAAAGACGCTGTGTATACGAGACTGAAAATCAAAGTTGGCATCGCCATCTTCTTTTGCCAGTGATGAAGAGTCATGGACGGAACTCTGCCACAATCTTGCGCACGTTGAGATGATTATTTCTATTTAAAGTTATGTGAATGGGGCCTAATCGAGAGACGGATCGATGATCGTAATACCTCCGAGAGTTAAACCTGCGGACTCTCCCATTGCACGCAGGGCAGCAATCCCATCGGTGAGACCGACTGTTTGTTCCACCAATGATTCAGGGCGCAGAATCCCTGACGCAACCATTTCGAGCATCTGCGGATAGTCCCTGGCAGCCATTCCGTGGCTTCCTAAAATGTCCAACTCGTAGGCGATAACGCGATCCATTGGTTCTGGCGTTAAACCGTCAGGGGTCAATAACAATCCCAATTGTAAATGGCGACCGCGCCGACGCAAGGACAAGATAGAATGCGAAGAAGTTGCTTGGGAGCCTAAAGCATCGATCGCAACATCAGCGCCATCGCCAGTGATGTCCGCAATCTGGATCAGGGCGTCTTTTTCACTTGAGTTAATCGTGTCATCAGCGCCTAACTGTGTTGCTTTAGCTAGGGCGACAGTTGAAATATCTACCGCAATTACTCGCGCGCCAACGGCCTTAGCGATCATGAGAGCGGATAGACCAACTCCCCCACATCCAAAGATTGCGACCCATTCACCTGATTGCACGCGCGCCCTCTCGGTCAAGCCGCGATATGCAGTCGCGAATCGGCATCCCAGAGCCGCTGCGGTGGAAAATGAAATTGCGTCAGGCAAAGCAACCAGATTGAAATCTGCATTTTCAATCGAAAGATATTCTGCGTAAGAACCCCAGTGGGTGAAACCGGGCTGTGTTTGGTTCGGGCAGACCTGTGCGTTCCCACTTATGCAGTACTGGCACTTGCCACATCCATTTACGAAAGGAACCGTGACGCGATCTCCTACTGAAAACTTGGTTACACCTGATCCAATGGCTGAAACAACCCCAGCTAGTTCGTGGCCTGGCACGTGGGGTAGAACCACATCAGCATCGTGCCCCATCCACGCATGCCAATCACTGCGGCATATTCCGGTTGCTTTAACTTCAATCACTACCCCATTGATTGGGGTTGCAGGTATTGGTACGTCAGTTACCGACAATTCTTCACCGAATTTCGAGAAATAGATGGCACGCATAGTCGAAGCCTAAGGCTTTCCTTGCTCGCAGAAGAGTGCATTCAATACATCTAAAGAACGGAAGTTTTGGTTAGTCTTTCTGCATGTATAACTGCAAAAAGAGATCAATATAATTGGAAAACCCGTGGCTGACCTACAATCCCAAAGTTGGTGAACCTAGTTTCCATGCTTTTGATAAAGCTCATGCCCTCGCATTTAATAAAGGCATGTCTCGCGAAGAGTACAAGCTTGCAGAGCATCTCGAACCGTTCCCCTACCTTGGAAACCCGAACGCAGAAGTGGTAGTTCTCCTTGCAAATCCAGGAGTAAACGAAAAAGAAGCGGACACCAGCTTCAGATTGACACCCGATGAAGTAGCCCAAAATCGTAGAAATTTGATGCATTTGGATTTGAAGCCGGGCGAGTCGACAATTCATTCAACAAGTGTTTCCGGATTCGAAAGCGCCTGGCTTAAACCGAGAATCAGAGAGTTAGTGCACGCCACTTCACTCGATCGTGTATCGCAAGGGGTGTTTCTCGCAAATTTCCATGCATATAACTCTAAGTCTTGGTATCCAATTCCTTTTACATTTGAAACCCAACGCTATTCCTTCTACTTGGTAGGTAAGGCCATTGAGAGAAATTCGATAATAATTATGAGCAGAAACTTGCTTGGTTGGTTCACTGCCGTTCCAGAGCTTTATGATTACCAGAATCGAGTCCTTTTCAAAAGTTCCAGGAGTGTTCACATCTCACATGGAAATCTAGGGACGGAAGCATTCGAACTACTCACGAGTCGAATCTAGTTGAAGGTAACGAAATCAAAATACTTTTAGTATCAATTCTCTTTAGTCACTTTCGATTTAGATAATTGGCACCAAAATACTTAGAGACACAAGAACTATTGCGATTACGATATTCCACAATTTGCCAACACGTTGGGGAAATCCCATAACTAACTGAATTCCATCCCACTCCAAATCTTTGATCACATTCAAGAAATGAAAAGCTAAAGAAACTAGGATGAAATCGACGTAAAGCCACACGGGCGGGTGCTTTCCAGCGGCCAAATAGATGGCCCACGGTAGCGCTCCAAATGAGACTGCATATGGGAGGGGCGAGAACCAGGTGGCTTTGATTCCGAAGTTATAGGCGGTGGCGCTCCCAATTCCGAGCATGTGAAGCAGTCCCCCTTTGACTCCAAGTGGACCCAAAAATGAAAGAAGGATCGCGGCAGTGAGAGCAATCGCCACACCAAACTGCAATTCCTTACGAGTCACAGCTTCATGAACCAACGGCTTCTTTATCCGACCAGCGGCGTGGTCTCTGGGGTGATCAATCAAGTCGTTGGTCCAACCAACAACACACTGGCCGGCGAAGATTGCCAGCGCGATTTCAAAAGATTTCGGAAAAGACAATTGGCTGATGGCAAGGCAGAAGGAAATAGTTACAACAAGCAGCAGGGGTCCAAAGTGAGTGGATTTTGCTAAGCCAACGACTTTTTGTTTGAACGCCATGGTTTAACTATTGCAGAAACATTTGCATTTAACAGAAGTTAACTATTGAGTGTTGGCACTTGGGTTAGACGTGGTTTCGATATGTCATTTCTAAGCAAATGGGTGTAGAAATTAGTTGTGCGATGAAAAGAGAGTCCAACAGAACTCCTAGTCCTCTCGCACAGGAGAAATACCATGAACACGAAGGAAATCTCGAAGAAAGAAACTCTTGACTGGCCCTTCATGCCAGATTTCCCATCCCTAAAGGATTGGTTTGAAGATTTTGCGCCAGAAAGGTTCGCTTGGATTAACTCCAACAAACACGCAATCAAAATAGAAGAGTTGATCCGTGAAAACGAGATTGTAGTACGGGCCGAATTGCCTGGAATAGATCCTGACAAGGATGTTCATATTCATGTAAACAACGGGATGCTTACCATTACAGGTGAGCGTCTAGAGGAGGAAACATCAGAGAAGCGCTCAGAGTTTTACTATGGCAGCTTCACTCGCACGATTCCACTTCCCGCTGGAACTACAGAAAAGGGCGTGAAGGCTATTTATAAAGATGGAATCTTGGAAGTACATGTTCCAACGCCTGAACTAACAGAAATGCCAAAGCGAATACCCATCCACAAGATGTGATGGTACTTAGCGCTTATATGCAGCAGGTCCGATTGGGATAGCTCCAAGATACATAACCACCGGCGGTTCGGGATTAGGAACCGTCGGTGGTTTCATTTGTGAAGCCAAATTCATTCGCTGGTCCTGATGGTTGAACCAAGAAGTAAATGTTTAGAAGAGGAATAATCAGCCACCAGCCGCGCTTGCCGACATCGTGCATGCGTCGGGTACCAGTTGCGATGGATGGAATGAACAGGAAGATGTCCGTAAGATTTTGAATATAAACGTGGCCTTTGAAGAAGCCAGCATCAATGATTTCAGCAGCGGCAGACATGAGGATCGTGAATACCCAGAAGAGCCAGTAATCTCGGCGCGTGGTACGGCCACGGAATATTGCGTAGTTCTGGAATGCGAGTCTGACTGCGTTATTCATACTTGAATTATGGTCTAAATCGTTGCCCTCATTCCCCGTAATTACTTAAAATGCCACATGGGAAAGTGGGCGAAAACCGGACTTGCTGTTGTCCTTTTGATCTCGACGTCGCTTATAACGGTTTCATCGAGCCAAGCTTCGATCAAGCTAGGGTCTAAATGCACAAAACTTGGCGTTAAGAGCGTCTCTGCTGGCAAAACCTATTCGTGTACTAAAAAGGGCAAGACGCTGGTTTGGAACAGTGGGGTGAAAGTTGTGAAGCAGGTTCCAAAAACAAAATCAACACCAGCGGCAACTCCTGCTTCCTCGCAGACACCTGCGGCTGCACCTTCGGTCACGCCAACCCCAACTATTTCTGAAACTAAGACCCCAACACCTTCCGCTTCGCCCACCGCTACACCAACGCCAACATCAAGTTCGACTCCCACCGCTACACCTACCCCAACTGCTACTACAACTACCGACGCGTCCGCTTTAGGTTCGAAGGAGAACCCTGTTCCAATTGGAACACCTTTAACGATAGGCGATCTTGTCTACACAATTAAAAAGGTGGAGTACAACATTGATACAAAGTTGTGTGCCGCAGATGGCACAAACACGGGGTGCGTAATTGATAGCAATGGAGTTGCGAGTGTAGATCCAACGGATACTAATTCTTGGGTTTCGGTCACTTTTAGCGTTCAGAACAATGCCACGGCTACCGCGTCTCCTGACGGAATATCAACGGCCTTTTTCATTAATTTGCCTAATGGCGATCTAGCGTGGAGCGATGATCTTATTTTTGGATACCCGCTTCTTAGCGACGTAAATATAAGCCCTGCGGGGACTGGAACGGGATCTGTATTGTTCCAAGTCCCCAACACGCTCACACACTTGAATTCCACTTTGACACTCGGTGACTCCAGTAATGGCGATACAGTCAATTACTATTTCCAAATTAATTGGTAAATAGTTTAAAGATCGCTCACCATCTCGATTGCACTTGCTGGACACTCACTCACGCAGATGCC
>CAIYQS010000233.1 GCA_903928395.1 uncultured Actinomycetes bacterium
CAATGTGCTGACGGCTAATTTTGTTGATCAAAACGGTAGCCACCACACTCTTGCAGAGTTAAAGGGAAGTACGGCAATTTTGGTCCCCCTTTTAACGCTATGCGGTGATACTTGCCCATTTACGACGGCAAATATGCTGCAAATTCAACAAAAATTGAGCGACAACCACATTAAAAACGTAAGAGTAATAGGAATTGACGTTGATCCCTATCGAGATACTCCGGCGCGTTTGATGGCCTACACGATGATTATTAACGCCAATTTCCAAATTTGGACAGCAATGGGTTCAACAACCGTACCAAGTTTCACCAAAGCACAACTCGCAATGAAGGATCCTGTTGGAAGTGGGGACATAAACCAAAATCTCTTGGCTATTGAGAAATTTCTCGGCTACTCAGTGCAGGTGGTTCCTCAAGGCAATCCACCAGCAACTGATTGGAAGTCACCCTTTAAACCGTTGACTTACGATATTAATCACTCGGATGGTTTTGCAATTATTGATGATAACCAAAGGGTTCGGTTTATCAGTGGAACGTTCCCTGCATTTACGGGGACGCTCTCAAAGACGCTAGCTACCTTTATGGGGTACAGGAGCAATATTTACAAAAACCCGATCTATAAAGGCGGTTGGACTCCAGCAGAGGCGATACAAGCGCTGAGTTGGGTGATGCAAACCAAGCTCTAATTGAGAAGTGAAGTGTAAGGTGGCGCCTTCTCCGAGTTAGATTTGACGGAGAAGGTGCCATCATCACAAGATCTCATGAGTCTGCATTGAGTCACTCCTGGCCGGCGAGAGGACTTCGCACTCATATTCCAAACATCCTTCGCTGGCTATTAGAATCGAGTCTCCACTTACGACGGAAGGTAATGGTTAGTGCGTAAATTATTTTCATCAGTTATCTTCGTTGTTACTCTTATTTCAGTTGTGTCCGCCGGGGCAGCTTCAACCCCACCATTAGTTGGTCATGCGGCTAAAGGGGGAGGCACAATTCTCAATGTTGCTATCCCAAAAGAATTGTTGGCCATTCCATTAACTAACGCAGACGGCAAAACTTTTACACTTGGAAGTCTCAAAGGACAAACCGTCGTTCTCACCGATTTTTTAACTCTTTGCAATGAGATCTGCCCAATGACAAGCGTAAATATGCGCGAAATTGGAGATGCAATAGCAAAATCCAAATTACAGGGCAGTATTAAATCCTTAGAACTCTCCGTTGATCCAAAACGCGATACTCCGCAGCGCTTAAAGTCATATCAATCCTTATTTAGTGATCCGAGTTGGACGGTAGCGACTGGAACCTCATCCGGATTGAGTGCAATCTGGTCTTGGTTTGGCGTTTACACACAGGTTGTTAAGCCGGATGGAGCCGTAGTTGACTGGATGACTGGTAAGCCAATCAAGTACGACGTCAATCATGCGGATGTCATTGTCATCATCGGTCCAGACCTACATTGGCGCTGGCTCGATTTGGGTTCACCAGCCGTCACAAATCCAAAGACTAAAGACTTGGTTCCAACGAAGCTGTATACCTACCTATCAAGTGCAGGGAAATCCAATCTGGTAAAACCAGAGCAACCATTCTGGTCAACGAGCGCTGTCTACGGAGCACTCAATGAGATCTTCAAGATAAAGGTTGGAAGGTGATGAAGAAATTATTTATAGGTGCGATAGCAATTCTCGTCATAGTGGTTGGGACGTCAACCGCTTCGGCCCATACAGTTCTTATAGCTTCAACTCCTTCAAAGGGTTCCACAGTGAAGGTGTTGCCTAACAAAATAACCTTGAAGTTTGCCGACCCGTTGTTGACTCTTGGAAAGCGAGCCATAAACCTTGTGGTTGTTACTGACCCCAAAAACACGGTAATAACTACTGGTAGAAATTTAGTAAAGGGCGCCGTTCTCACAGATCCAATAGTCGATGCAAAACCCTTGAGCGGAATGTATAAAGTTAGTTATCGAGTATCAGCGCAAGATGGACACATTGTGACCGGAGCATTTTCCTTTACGCTTCAGAATTAATCGGGAAATGTAAGGTAAAGGTCGCGCCACTACCCGTAGTTGATTCGACAGTGACGCTACCACCGTGCGCTTTCATCACTGCATCCACAATTGATAAGCCAAGACCGCTACCTTCGCCGGCATGTCTTGCACGTGAGGGATCAACTCTAAAGAAACGCTCAAAGATTCGGGATTGGTCACTCTTTGATAAACCAGGGCCGGCGTCTTTTACAGAAATGATGGTTTCTGTCTCCTTGCTTTCAGCCTTAACTTCAATCGGCGTCCCGGGTGGAGTGTGAGTCTTTACGTTAGCCAAGAGGTTAGCCAAAGCTTGATGGATTCGTTTGGAGTCACCCAGTACGTACAAATCAGTTTGAACGTTGGTGGTAATTGGATGATCCGGGCCAGCTGCAAGAGCAGAGGCGACGCTCTCTTCAATGAGATGGGTAAGGTCAACTGGTTCGAGAGCGTGTGGTCTTGCTTCATCCATGCGAGCAAGTAAAAGCAAGTCTTCGACAAGTGAACCCATTCGGATCGATTCCTTTTCGATTCGACCGATGAGTTCCTTGGTATTTGCTTCACCCGAGACAGCACCTTGCCGATGTAATTCAGCAAATCCTCTAATCGCGGTGAGCGGAGTCCTTAACTCGTGTGAAGCGTCGGCAACGAAACGGCGCAACTTAGACTCCGAAATATTTTTTTGAGCAAAAGATTCTTCAATTCTTCCAAGCATGGTGTTGAGCGATCTAGTTAACCGACCGACTTCGGTCGATGGTTGCAATTCTGGAAGACGAGCAGATAAATCTCCATCTGCGATTGCGGCGGCAATCACTTCAACCTCTAGGAGTGGTTTTAAACTCAATGAAATTAACCAACGTGAAATCAAGCCGATCAAGAGTAAGACCCCGAGGCTGATTAAAAAGAAGACAAAACTTAATTCGTGTAACGTTTTTTCAACGCTGTTAAGCGAGACCGAGATGACAACAGAACCCAAATTTGAGGGCAGTACGAAAGCAAGTGCTCGTGTTGAAGTAAATGGATGTTCGGTATCAACAGTAAACGGCTTACCTTTAGTTGCAGCCACCTGCGCAAGTGTCATTCCAGAAAAAGTAGTTTGTGATCCTGCCGAGGAAATATCTCCACCGAGTTGACCGAGGACGACTCCCAGTGGATCTAGAAGAGTTACAGTGGTCGCAGTTGGAACGCCACGAAGTGGCCGAAGAGTTTGAAACTGTGGAGTTGAGCTTTGAGTTTGTGGAGTGGCCCCATCATCAGAATTTGGATCAATTCCTGCACGCGCCAGTCTAGAGACCGTTCCACCCGCAATGTTGTTGAGCTGAGCATCTACTTGACGAACAAGATATCCCTTTAACTCCGCATTTGCAGCAAAGTCTGATGCCCCAATGCCAATTGCTGCCACAACTACAGTGGCGAGAAATAAGCGATTGCGCAGACTCCATTGCGAGAAGGCGAAGAAATTCTTCATAGTGGAAGAATTATCTTAGTTTCCTGCTGGAATACGCATTCGATAGCCAACGCCACGCACAGTGTGTATGAGAGCAGGCTCGTAGATATCAATTTTCTTCCGAAGGTATGAAACATACGTTTCAACAATTCCAGCATCTCCACGAAAATCGTATTGCCAGACATGATCGAGGATTTGTGCCTTGCTTACGACGCGATCAGCATTGATCATGAGGTAACGGAGGAGTAGAAATTCTGTTGGTGAAAGGTCAATCAAATTTCCGGCACGATGAACTTCGTGAGTTGCTTCATCAAGCTCTAGATCGGCAAAGCGGATTTTTTCGTCATCGACTGTTGATTCAACTGCTCCGATTCGGCGCAAAAGCGCACGCAAACGAGCAACTAACTCTTCAAGTGAAAATGGCTTGGTGACATAGTCATCGCCACCGATAGTCAATCCGGCGATTTTGTCTTCAACTGTATCTTTCGCAGTTAAAAAGAGGACACCAACGCTATGACCTTCATTTCGTAATTGGCGGCATACTTCAAAACCGTCTTGATCTGGAAGCATCACATCAAGAATGAGTGCATGCGGTTTAAATTCTTCAGCAATGGTTAGCGCTTGTGAACCGGTTGCAGCGGTGCGGACATCAAAACCCACGAACCGTAGGCTGGTTGCGATAAGTTCGCTGATGGAACTCTCATCATCCACAACGAGAATCCTCTGCAAGTTGCTGGTTTGTGTATCTGCCACGGTGACTCTCTCTTTAAGTGCGGTCATTTCCTGATCCTCCACAATTTTCGTATTTCCCCCAAAGAGGGGGACAAGAGAGAGGATTCTCTACTTCGCTGAGCGTTTCCTGAGAAATACCCGAAGTTTTCCACAGGGTTTATCCACCATGTGGAGAATTACACCCGTGTAATTAGGAGGTTAAATTAGCGCCAGCGAGTCGCCAGGGTAAAACCCCCAGCGATGAAAGCGAAGCCAATAACCATGTTCCAGGCTCCGATATGTGGGAGCGGGTAGCTGGTGTTGCTCACGTAATAAATGACAATCCACACTAAACCAACCAAAAAGCCCGCAAGCATCGCTGGGGCGAGCCATTTAGGGCTCTCCTTTGGAAGTGGCGCCGCGTGGGCTACCTTCTCCGGAATATAAACCGGATCCTTCTTGCGACCGTGCGATTTAGGCATGAGTAAAAGGTACACCAATATTAAAAATCCTACGATCACTCTGGTCGGTAGCCTTAGCCAATGAGCTCACCTCTACCTAGTGATCATTCACCTACTCGGGTCCTTGTCGTTGATAACTACGATTCTTTCGTTTATAACCTGGTGCAATACCTGGGCCAACTTGGAGCGGACGTGACAGTTCAGCGAAACGATCAAGTGGATTTTGCTGCGCTCCCGAACTTTGATGGAATTCTGATCTCACCTGGACCCGGAACTCCAGAAGCCGCTGGACAGAGTATTGAACTTGTGAAGTATGCCGCTGCCACCGGGGTTCCACTCCTAGGAGTGTGCTTGGGCCATCAGGCTATTGCTGTTGCATTTGGCGCGACAGTCTCACGAGCACCTGAACTTTTGCACGGCAAAACTTCCGCCGTCCATCACTCAAATAAAGGATTACTAGCCAATCTGCCATCTCCATTTACGGCAACGCGCTACCACTCTCTTGCTGTTGCAGTTGAAACTATCCCAGCTGAACTCGAGGTTACTGGTCGAACCGATACCGGAGTCATCATGTCGATTGAACATAGAACGCTTCCAATTTCGGGAGTGCAGTTTCATCCAGAATCAGTCCTCACAGAATATGGCCACCAGATGTTAGGGAACTGGTTAGAAATGTGTGGAGATACTGGCGCCCGCGCTCGCTCTGAAGGTTTGTCCCCCGTAGTAAATCGAGTCTAATTAGACGGTGATGGCGATGGTGATGGTGATGGTTGAGTGTTGACGGTAATCGTTACCGCGGAACCAATACTTTGAGTAGTGCCGGCGTCAGGTGCTTGAGCAAGAACAATTTGATCTGCCTGAGTTGGATCATATGTTGTTGCAGTTTTCACGAGGAAACCTGCTTGCGTCAAAGTTGTGATCGCCTGCAATTCAGTCTGCCCGACCAAATCTGGAACTTGCAAACTTCCACTTGCGATTTGTAATACGACTCCCGCGCCAGCTTGCAAAATACTTCCAGGTGAAGGACTCACACCTAATACTGTGCCCGGTGCTTGGTTCGAGTCGGTTGGAATTGTTTGAGCAACTGTTAGTCCAACGGCCGTTAATGCACTTCTAGCGTCCGATAGCGATAGGCCAACTAGATTCACTGGAACAGCGGTATTACCCGCACCCGAAGACTCGGTCAAGGTAATGCTGCTTCCAGGTATAACTTTGGAGTCGGCCAACGGTAGTTGACTCGAAATTCTCCCTTTGGGAATCGTTGAAGAAGGCCCTTGCTGAATATTTATTGTGAAATTGGGAAGCAGCGCTCGTGCTTCTGCTTCGGTCAATCCAACGACATTGGGAACTTGCAACGGTGGCACCGTGGCTTTGTGAGATTGCAACAGGTACGTTGATCCCACTATCAGAACTAATGCTGCTGCAATTCCACCATAGAGAAAACCGCGGCGTCGCGGTTTGGTTCGACGAATTCGAGTTGTTACTACTTCACCTCGGACAGCGCGCTGCAGGTCATCTAACATTGCTGCGGCATCTTGATACCTGTCATTGGGATCTTTGTGAAGCGCGACTTTAATGATGGTTTCTAGATTTTGATCTATCGCTGGATTGATATCCGACGGCGCTGGAAGTGGAGCGGAGACATGCTGAAAAGCAATAGATACTGGGGTATCTCCAACAAAAGGCGGACGTCCCACAAGTAATTCGTACATTAAGCAGCCAACAGAATAAATATCGCTTCGTGCATCCGCGTATTCACCCGTGGCTTGTTCTGGGGACAAATACTGCGCGGTACCAACAACATTCCAGGTGTTAGTCATTGTGGCACCAATGTCATCGAGAGCACGGGCAATTCCAAAGTCCATCACTTTGACTTTTCCAGAATCGGTAATCATGATATTTCCGGGTTTAATATCACGATGAATAATTCCATGTGCGTGTGAGTATTCGAGAGCTTCTAAAATTTCTGCAACAATTTCTACTGCTTCTTCGACAGTGAATTCACGTTCAGATTGCAAAATTTGACGAAGCGTTTCACCTTTAACTAATTCCATGACAATGTAGGAATCGCCGCCATCTTCGCCAGAGTCAAATACCGCAACGATTCCTGGGTTATTAAGCGCCCCTGCGGCCAGCGCTTCCTTCTTAAATCGTGCCACAAACGCTGGATCACGTGCCAAATCACTACGAAGTATCTTGACTGCTACCTTTCGGTGCAGCCGAAGATCCTCGGCAATATAAACATCAGCCATTCCACCGGTGCCTATCATCGCGCCGAGCTCGTAGCGATTATTTAATACTTTTTTGATCATTCTTGTGCTGCCCCCAGAAGTTTGGTTGGAGAGTTATCAGATCCTTCAATGATTTCTACCCAGAGGATAGTTACATTGTCCGGAGCACCTTTTTCAAGGACTGCATGTACTAATTCATCAACCACATCGGTTGAATCCACCTTTTTGATAATTGATGTAATTTCATGCTCAGAGAGCACTGAACTCAATCCATCACTGCACAGCAAAAACTGATCCCCAACCTTCACTTTATGAAGGTGCAAAATTGGATCAATTCCAGAATCCCCAATGAGCGCTTGTGTGAGTAACGATCTTTGTGGATGAGTAAAAACTTCGTCTTGAGTAAGTCGTCCCTGGTCCAATAGCTCTTGCATCACAGTATGGTCATAACTGAGTTGAATGAGTTTTTTCCCTTGCCACTGATAGCAACGTGAGTCACCGATGTGAAGGAGTTCCACATTTTCGCCGTTGAGATGAAGTGCGGTGAGCGTCGTCCCGATCCCTTGCAGCGCACGATCGGCGTTAGCTGCCTCCGCAATCTCGTGATCTATCGAAAATGAGATATTGAGCAGTAAATCTTCGCGCGACTCATCATCAAGTGCGGGATCGTTCAGTACCTCACTCAGAGCTCTAACCGACATAATTGCAATCTTCGAAGCGACTTCTCCTCCTGCATGACCGCCCATGCCGTCGGCGACGGCGACTAGCCGGGATGAAATAAGGGCTGAATCTTCGTTGCCATCCCTCATTAGACCTAGCTCGCTTCGAGCGATGGTTCTAAAGGAGCGGTTCATAGATTTAGCGTAACGGTGCTAACCTCTTATAAGTAAGCCCGAGTGGCGGAACGGCAGACGCGCACGGTTCAGGTCCGTGTACTCGTAAGGGTGTAGGGGTTCAAATCCCCTCTCGGGCACGTGTGTGATGTCTCGGGACATCGTTGACACATGTGGCGAGACATAGTTGACACTTTTATTTTGGTTTTCTAGATCGCTTCGTCATTTCATCTATCAATATATTGGTCCAGTAAGTTCGCGTCGG
>CAIYQS010000234.1 GCA_903928395.1 uncultured Actinomycetes bacterium
GGAACTTTAGATGTGACTTCAATCTTTCCGCCGAGGTGCAATAAGAAAGTGCGGTCACTAACTTTTCGAACGGTGAGCAAAGGATTTTCGGAGATCGCCGCAGTAATTCGCTCGGCGTGATCGCTGTCATGTGCATCGCATGAAACGTCAATAGTGACACGAACAATGAATGATTCGACCACATCTAGTGCAGTAATAGATGCCCCTGCTGCGGATATTGCTGCAGTGATTTCTGCGACAGGCTGCGCTGAAGGAGGTCCGTCAACACGGATGGTTATTGAGTAACCAGGGCTAGTTGATGCCATTACACAACCCCATATAAACGATCCCCGGCATCGCCGAGTCCTGGAACGATGTAGCCCTTTTCATTTAATTTCTCGTCCAAAGCTGCTGTAACTAAAGTGAGTCTGGCAGGTGAATCCTTAAATTCTTTTTCAAGCGCGGCAACTCCCTCAGGTGAAGAAAGCACGCAGATCATCGTGATATCAGTTGCACCAAGGTCTATTAAGTAATGAATCGCTGAAATGAGCGTTCCTCCCGTGGCTAGCATAGGATCAAGAACAAAACATTCGTGATTGTTGAGATCTTGCGGTAGGCGATTGGCATAAGTCTTTGCTTGCAAGGTGTGCTCGTCCCTAACCATTCCCAGAAACCCGACTTGGACCGACGGCATTAATCGAACCAATCCTTCGAGCATTCCTAGTCCAGCCCGGAGGATTGGTATGACGACCGCATCTGGCTTTGCCATCACTGCGCCTTGGGCCAGCGCCACTGGAGTCTGAACTGTGACGGGAACTGTTTTCACGTCGCGAGTAGCTTCATAGGCTAAGAGCGTCACGATTTCGCCAATTAACTCCCGAAAAATAGAGGAGGGAGTTTCTTGATCTCGCAGGATGGTCACTTTGTGGGTGATTAGCGGGTGTTGCGCTACGTGGACTTTCACAAACCTGACTTTACCCGTGGAAAGGAACCTTGTCGCCTGTCTCTTTCGGTGCAACGATGTAGGCATGACCGATCATGCCGAGTTCAATAACGATGACTTTGGCCTAATTGCATGGCGCGAAGATGGACTATGGCGCGCCTCGCGATTAGCAAATACTCGCGATTTTGGCTCGCTTATGGATCAACTCAAGGCACAACAAGGCGATGGCGGATCAGTTGCACTCATAGCGATAGATGAAGAGTTTTTCTTGATTGCTCGTTGCGTTGGTCACTCAATGCAGATGATGCTTAGCGACGTGACGTATGCGGCCGAGTATGAAATTGCCGCAGATCTCATAGATGCGCTGGACCTGCCGTTCCCAGAGGATGAGGATGAGCCACAACCAGGAGGAGATGTAGAGCTACTCGCAGATTTTGGAATTAGCGCGATGGAGCTTGAAGTAATGAGCGATGATTTGGAAATGTATCCCGAAGAGCAGATTGCCGCGCTCGCAAATCGACTTGGTTTTGGGGAGCAATTTGATCAGCTGTATGATCGAAATTAATGGTTGATCCAGTTCCTCTTATGCGCGAAGCGATAGTAATCGCTCGCGAAGCTCTACTCACTAGTGATGTTCCGATCGGGGCTGTTGTATTTGATCCAACTGGAGTGGTTGTAGGCCGTGGCAACAATTTACGCGAATTCGATAACGATCCAACTGCGCATGCCGAAATTGTGGCGCTGCGTGAAGCTGCATTGGCGGCCAAGAGTTGGAGACTCGATAATCACACTCTGGTTGTCACGTTAGAACCTTGTGCGATGTGTGCAGGCGCCATTGCACAGTCGAGGATTGAACGAGTTGTTTTTGGCGCCTGGGATGAAAAAGCGGGAGCCGTCGGATCTGTTTGGGATATTTTGCGAGATCCTCGAGTTCCATATCAAGTCGAGGTCGTTGCGGGCGTACTCGAAGATGAATGTTCGGAGTTACTACGGGAATTTTTTAAAGGGAAGCGTTAAGGCGTATCGTCACCCATGGTGGCGTGTCTGAGTGGCCTAAAGAGCACGTCTCGAAAGCGTGTGTTGGGGAGACTCAACCGTGGGTTCAAATCCCACCGCCACCGCCATATTTCTAGTTTTTCGTCGGTTAATTTACAAAGATTTCATATGATGGATTGAGGATCACAAGGTTTCCAGAAGTTTCACCCACCATGCCTTCAGCACAAATCGTTGAGCCAACTTCCACCCCGGTGATTTCACGCCGTCCGAGAAATTGCAAGGTAATTCCACCGGTTTCATCCCAGACTTCAATATCAACATGTGGTGCAGCGTTTGCAGGTGCATTCCTAATATTGGTGACGTGCCCTTTGACATGTGCACGATGACGCCACTGCGCAGCGGCGATTGGATGGATGTTTTCAGCGTAATGTCGGACATCTTCAGATGAGATAGGAGTGTCCTCTAACCTCCTCGTCTGTGGATGCGCCGGAACGGTTTCAAGTACGTCGGTCGTGTGTTCCTCATGAGAATAAATTGGGCGACCCGAAATAATCTTTTCCACGTCAAAGGGAATAATTGTTGCAACCACTCGAGGAAGTTGAGATATCGGAGCAGAAATAGCTTCTGCAGTACGGTCGTGTAAAATTCGGCCCAAAATACCTGAGTAGGCGCGCCGAGGAAGTAACAGAGTCAATTCAACATCTGTGGCTTGTGTCATCCGAATTGCATAGTCAACCGTTGCATTGGCTAGTCGTCGATCCGGGCAGTCGATAAATTCGATAGCGACATCTGCCAGTGCTGGATTGTTTCGCCAAGCCTCTTTTATAACTTCTCCTCGCTGATCGTCAATGACAAAATGCACAGCTGCGAGTTGATGCGGATTGAGGGAACGGGCGTAACGAACTGCCCCCACGGTTGCGATGTCCACTGAGTCAACCAAAACTGTGACATCATGCCTAGAAATATTTGTTGCGCGTAACTGATTTTGGTTAATTTTAAGAGCTTGTTGTTCTTTACGATATTGCCGGTTTAATCGAATGAGAGCCAAAGTCGCAATTGGGAAGATGACCACAATTAACCAGGCGCCTTCAGAGAACTTAACGACGGCAAAGATAATAACCACAGCAAATGAAACGCTTCCAGACAAGAAATTGATAAAGAAGCGCCGCCGCCAGCCTGATTCGCGCCTTGTCCAATTTCTCTTCGCCATACCGAAACCCGCCATCGTGAAACCCGTAAAGACTCCTATGGCATAGAACGCAATTAGTTTTGCAACGTTCGATCCCACAATCGCAACCAACGTTCCCGCCGCGATCGTTAAAAAAATGATTCCATTAGAAAAAACTAAACGGTGTCCGCGTTTTGTGAGTTGACGAGGCAAAAAGCCGTCTTCCGCGATGAAGTTCATCAAGAATGGGAAACCGCTGAAAGGAGTATTTGCGCCAGTGTAAAGAATTAACATGGTGGAGAACTGCACAAACAAATAAAAAAGGTGACCCAATGTCCCATGTCCAAATACGACATTTGCAATTTGTGAAACCACAGTGGGAGTGCCGCTTGTGTAAGGCATCGCGTGAGTGGCTTTGGCAAAGAAAGAGATACCAAGAACCATGCACCCTAATATTGTTGCCATAATTACTGTCGTACGGCGAGCATTATTTCCCTCTGGAGATTTGAATAGTGAAACTCCGTTTGAAATAGCTTCAAGGCCGGTTAAAGAGGAGCCTCCGTTGGCGAACGCCTTTAAAAGTATAAAAATGGATGCAAAAGTAATGAGTTGTTGCGAGTGTCCGTAACCAACATCACCGGTTGTAATGAGTACGTGATGCAGCGTGTGATGTATTTCCCGCCAAAACCCCACGAGTATTATTGAAGTGACGGCACCGACGAATAGGTATGTTGGTGCTGCAAATAATCGACCTGCTTCCTTGACACCCTTTAGATTTCCATAAAAAAGTAGCGCTATGACTCCGAGCGTGATTAATTTTTGAGTGGAAGTAGATGAAAGAGAAGGAAAAGCGGATGCAAGTGCCGAGGTTCCTGCTGCCGTTTGAACCGCGACAGTTACTATGTAATCCAGCATTAAGGCGACCGCGGCAATTTGTGCTACTACTACTCCAAAATTATCGCGTGCGACAACGTAGGAACCGCCAGTCTTTGTATATGCCATCACTACTTCGCGATACGAGAGGGTGACGATGAGGAGAACGGCCAAAACGACGAAAGTCATCGGCATCAAAATGTTGTAACCTGCTAGACCAAATGCAGGGAGTAGGTAAATTAGGATATTTTCAGTTCCATATGCTGCAGAAGAAATGCAATCCGAGGACAAGACACCAAGAGCAAAAATTTTACTCAACCTTTGGTGTGTGAGCGTGTGACGATTGAGAGGTTTTCCTAGAAGCGCCTTTTTAACTTTATATGAAAATGGATCTTTCAGGTGAGCATGGTCCTGTAGCACCATAGGTTGAGGAGCATCATCAATCCAAGCTTTTGGCACGGTTACCTTCTTTTTAATTATGACCCGAAGAACGAATCAGGAGCAGTCCATTATTTTAGGGTGGAAAGGCGTGAAAGACTTGTCGCAAGTCCAAAAACCTACTTTTTAGTTCAATTTACCCTGCCAAAATGGCGCATCCACTTGAAGCCTGGCTATTTAATAGGAAATTCAACTATTCGAGTAAATCTTTATCTGTCCGGAGTAGCACGCCACCCAAAGATTATTTGTCGGCGGGTCATAGGTAACTCCGATCGGATCTTTGCAAGCTTTCACCGTTTGCAGGATCTTCATATCACTGCTCCGAATTTTTGAAATTGTCCCACTCTCAAAATTCACTGCAAAGAGTGTTGTGCCATCTGAAGAGATTGCAAGACTTCGGGCGGCTTTCCCTGTCTTAACGGTCTTCCCAGCTTTATTTGACGTTAAATTCCAGGAGGTAACCCGACCGGAAAGATTAAGAGTCGCGTAAAGCGTTGAATTATCAGGAGACAGGACAATTGCTCTCGGATTACTTCCTATCGGGATAAAGGTTTCAGAGAAGTCATTGAGATTTACGACGTGGATTCTGGTGCCACCCATTTCAGCCACATAAGCGGTTGAAGAATCTTTCGAAATCGTGATACCCCGAGGGTAAGCCCCGATATAAATTGTTTTTATGACTTTTTGAGATGCCAGCGAAATGATTGAAAGCGTATACGAGCACCAATTCGTCACTAGTAGATACTTGTTATCTGGAGTTACTTCTACGACTTTCGGTACAGCTCCAACCGGGTAAACGGCATCTATCGTGTAGTTGCTTCGGTTGATTCGATAAACGAAACTTTTATCAAAACCGGATGCTGGAGAACATGTGTCATGCCCTTCCTTGTTATATCC
>CAIYQS010000235.1 GCA_903928395.1 uncultured Actinomycetes bacterium
ATCATGCATCCCGGCCCCATGAATCGGGGACTAGAAATATCTGCTGCAAGTGCAGATAGTGATCAATCCGTCATTCTTGAACAGGTTAAAAACGGAGTGGTGGTACGAATGGCGGTTCTATATTTACTGATGGGTGGAGCACAAATTCCAGCGGAAGGAGTCCTCGTTTGAATGCCAATAACTTCCTCTTAAAAGGCGCGGTTTTAGTCGATGGCGCCATCGTGGATGTCGAAGTTCGAGACGGGCGAGTTTCCCAAATCTCGCAAGAGATAACTTCCCAACTTCCGATAATTGATGTTACTGGCAACTATCTCCTCCCAGGATTAGTAGATCTCCATACCCACTTGCGGGAACCCGGTAAAGAGAATTCAGAAACGATCCAAAGTGGAAGCCAGGCAGCGGTAAAAGGCGGTTACACCGCAGTCAGTGCGATGGCTAATACATCTCCCGTTGCCGATACGGCAGGGGTTGTTGAACAAGTCTCTCGGTTGGGTAAGGCGGCGGGTTTATGCGATGTCTTTCCAATTGGAGCGGTGACGGTAGGACTCAAAGGTGAGTCACTCGCCGAATTATCGGCAATGGCACAGTCGGCTGCAAAAGTCAGAATATTTAGCGACGATGGAAATTGCGTCAGTGATCCGCTACTCATGCGTCGTGCCCTGGAATATGTCAAAGCTTTTGATGGGGTTATCGCCCAACATGCTCAAGAACCAAAACTTACCGCCGGCGCACAAATGAATGAGGGAGTGGTTTCTAGTCGGTTAGGTCTCAAGGGTTGGCCATCGGTCGCCGAGGAGTCAATCATCGCCCGCGATATCTTGATGGCGCATTATGTCCAAAGTAGATTGCACATCTGCCACCTCACAACCAAAGGGGGAGTTGAGCTTGTTAGGTGGGCCAAAAGCCAAGGAATGGCGGTCACTGCAGAAGTAACTCCTCATCATCTTTTATTAACGGACGATCTGGCCGAAGGATATGACCCCGTCTATAAAGTAAATCCTCCGCTGCGCACGAGTGAAGATGTCAATGCATTAAGAGAAGGTTTAGCAGATGGGACGATTGATATCGTGGCCACGGATCATGCACCTCACCCCTCTGAAGACAAGGATTGTGAATGGAACGCCGCTGCATTTGGCATGGTGGGGTTGGAAACAGCGCTTTCTGTGGTTGTGCAATCAGTGATTAAGAGCGGTTTAATGAATTGGGAGAGCTTAGTAGCCCGAATGTCCACCACTCCAGCAAGAATTGGGGGATATGAAGATCACTACGGAATCGCTGTGGGCAACCCCGCAAACTTTGCAATTGTTAATCCGCGTGCCGAGTGGAAAGTCGACCGCAATCAATTGATGTCGCGGAGTAGTAATACGCCCTTCCACAATATGGTTTTACCGGCAGCTATTGTGCATACTTTCTATCGCGGGGTACAAGTCCTTCGGGATGGACAATTGACGGGATTGAAATATGAGTAGGGCTTTTCTCGTTCTAGACGATGGCGCAATTTTTGAGGGAACTAGCTGGGCTGCCATTGGAGAAACTTATGGGGAAGCTGTTTTCTCGACTGGGATGACTGGATACCAAGAGACACTGACGGATCCTTCCTACCATAGGCAGATCGTTATTATGACGGCTCCGCACATCGGCAATACGGGTATGAATGATCTGGATATGGAGTCGGAGCGAATCTGGGTGTCAGGATTTGTGGTGCGCAATCCCTCTCCTGTTGTTAGCAATTGGCGCTCCCAATATTCATTGGAAGATGCACTTATTCAATCAAATGTCGTGGGTATCCAAGGCGTGGATACTCGAGCAGTTACTCGCCATTTGCGGGAGCGCGGTGCTATGCGAATGGGTATCTTTTCGGGAGGTGAACTCTCACGTGACGAAATGGTAATAAAGGTGCGGGCAACTTCTGCTATGGCTGGAGCTTTCCTAGCAAATGATGTGACGACTAAAAAGAAATATGTTGTACATCCTCCGGCTGGCACACCGACAAGATTTCGAGTAGCTGCGCTAGATCTCGGTATTAAGAATGCGACACCACGATCGATGTCGCAACGAGGTATGGAAGTTACGGTCTTCCCACTCGGCACCAGTGCCGAAGAAATCATGACTATGAATCCGGATGGACTTTTCATTTCTAACGGCCCTGGTGATCCTGCGACTATGACGTCAGTCGTAGCTCTGGTAAGAGAGTTCTTGCTCAACGAGATTCCAATCTTTGGTATCTGTTTCGGCCATCAAATATTGGGACGTGCATTGGGGTTTGATACCTACAAATTACCTTTTGGGCATCGTGGTATTAATCAGCCGGTAAAGAACTTGCGGACGGGGAGGGTCGAAATCACTGCTCACAATCACGGATTCGCGGTGGAAGCGCCGGTCGACAATAATTTCAGGACCGTTTTTGGAGCGGGATTTGTGAGTCATATTTGTTTGAACGATGGGGTGGTTGAAGGGCTTGAACTATTAGAACGCCCGGCCTTTAGCGTTCAATATCACCCTGAATCGGCTGCTGGACCGCATGATGCTGCCTATCTTTTTGACCATTTCGCCGATCTGATGAGTAAGTCACATCCATCTACTTCGAAAGTAAACAATGCCTAGAGACACAACTATAGAGAGCGTTCTCGTCATCGGTTCAGGGCCAATTGTTATAGGACAAGCCTGCGAATTTGATTACTCCGGCGTCCAGGCATGCCGAGTTCTTCGTGAAGAAGGCATAAGAGTTATTTTAATTAATTCGAACCCAGCCACAATTATGACCGATCCGGAGTTTGCGGATGCTACTTACATCGAACCGATTACCCCTGAATTCATCGAAAAAATAATGGCGATCGAGAAGCCTTCTGCCGTATTGGCCACGCTCGGTGGGCAGACTGCCCTGAACGCAGCAATGGCTTTGCACGCTCGAGGTTCGTTTGAGAAATTCGGTGTTCGACTTATCGGCGCTAATGTGGAGGCAATAAAGCGCGGCGAAGACCGCGAAATATTCAAGACCATAGTGGAAAAAGTAGGGGGAGAGTCAGCTCGTTCTCGCATTTGTCATTCAATGTCGGAGTGTCTAAGTGCGGCTCTTGCACTTAATTATCCCGTTGTGGTTCGCCCTTCATTCACCATGGGAGGCCTTGGTTCTGGTATCGCTTTTAATCAAAGTGAACTTGAACTCATCGCTGGAGCTGGATTGCGTCATAGTCCTACAAACGAGGTACTCCTTGAAGAATCAATTCTTGGTTGGAAGGAATTTGAGTTAGAAGTAATGCGTGATGCCCAGGACAACGTCGTCATCGTCTGCAGCATCGAAAATGTCGACCCTATGGGTGTTCACACTGGAGATTCAATCACCGTAGCTCCTGCATTAACTTTAACCGATGTCGAGTATCAACGGCTTCGCGATCTGTCGATTGGCATTATCAGAGAAGTTGGTGTCGAAACCGGTGGATGCAATATTCAATTTGCAGTTAATCCAACGGACGGCAGAATAATCGTTATTGAAATGAATCCTCGCGTTTCACGCTCTTCAGCTTTAGCTTCTAAGGCAACTGGCTTCCCGATTGCAAAGATTGCAACCAAACTTGCTGTTGGGTACACACTTGATGAGATCGAGAACGATGTTACAAAAAGCACTCCCGCTTCATTCGAGCCGACTTTAGACTATATCGTGGTTAAAGTTCCGCGATTCGCCTTCGAAAAATTTGCTGAGGCCGATCCACGGTTAACCACGACCATGAAATCCGTGGGCGAAGCAATGGCTATGGGGAGATCTTTTACGGAAGCTTTACAAAAAGCGCTTAGGTCATTGGAGAAGAAAGGAAGCACCTTCTCTTGGATGCGAACAGGAGAATCCCTCGAGTCGCTTCTTACAAAGATTGGAATACCTACAGAGTGGCGTTTGCAGCAAGTGCAAAGGGCGCTATGGCTTGGAGCAAGTATTGAAGA
>CAIYQS010000236.1 GCA_903928395.1 uncultured Actinomycetes bacterium
GTTTGACCTCAATCATCTTCTGGCCGTGCTCCGGAATATGTTTTGACGGACGGCTACCCGATTGAGGGGCTAGCGATCCCTAATCTTGCAGTCTGGAAGGGGGATCAAGTCGCACTAAGTATTAGCGCCGCATCCATTCTGGCCAAGGTTTACCGCGATCGAATAATGATCGAAATGGATTCCAAATACCCTGGGTATGGCTTCGCCAAACACAAGGGGTATATAACTGTGGCTCATACGGATGCATTGAACAAACTTGGCATTTGCGAGATTCACCGTCGCAGTTTTTCTAATATCTCTGCACTCAGTTAACAGGGTTAGGTTTTCAACAACTGCTGTTACAAACGTGAATGTCGGTCCAGAATGTGATTATTTTTAGTATATGAGAAATCGTCTTGCCCAAGTTGGAGCTGATGGCGAAACCCTCGTCGCGACATTCCTGGAGAAGCAAGGCGCAATAATTTTGGCCAGAAATTGGCGAATCAAGGATGGCGAGATTGACATCATTGCTCGCCTTGGAGAGATTCTGCTATTTATTGAAGTGAAGAGTCGGACCAGCGTTAAATTCGGCCACCCACTCGAATCAATCAACCCTGAAAAAGCTTTTCGATTACAACGTTTAGCGTTGGCTTGGATATCGCTCCACGACCAATGGGGCGCTGATTATCGAATCGATTGCGCCGCGGTTTCCTTCAGAACTGGATTGACTCCCGAAATTGATTATCGCCCTGGAGTGCTTTGATGCCGCTTGCCCGCGTGAAGAGCATCGCCTTGTTAGGGTTAAAAGGAAATATCGTCGATATTGAAGTAGATATATCGGACGGACTACCAGGTTATTCACTTTTAGGGTTGCCAGATGCGGCATTGCTGGAGTCCAGGGAACGAGTTCGTTCAGCTCTTAAGAATTCTGGTGCAAGCTGGCCCAATAAGCGGGTTACGGTTTCATTATCACCGGGGTGGTTACACAAGAGTGGCTCTGGGTTTGATCTACCCATAGCAGCCGGTCTCATGATTGCCCAGGGACTTATCCCACAAACTGAATTAGCTTCGACGATTATGTTAGGAGAGCTAGCCCTTGATGGATCCGTGCGATCGATTCGTGGAGTATTGCCGGCACTACTTAGCGCGTTGGAACACGGAGTAACTACCGCTGTCATTCCAGCGGGAAACCTGAATGAAGCGCTCGGTATTGAAGGAATCCGCACGATTGGGATAACTCACCTTCGCGATCTGATTGCTTATATAACTGAAGGAGTGATTCCGGATTTCGAGAAGTTAAATCTGACATATGAACCGCCTTCAATAACAGTTGATTTAAGCGAAGTTGTTGGGCAGTTCAAAGCACGGTACTCACTCGAAATTGCCGCCATAGGGGGACATCACTTGCTTTTCATCGGTCCACCAGGCACTGGCAAGACGATGTTGGCTGAAAGAATTCCGACAGTCATGCCACCTCTCACTCAATCACAGGCGATTGAGGTTGCTGCAATTCATTCGGTGGCCGGTGCCTTGGTTTCACGAGGTTCACATTCAAGGCTCCCACCCTTTATCTCTCCACATCACACAACCACAGCAACGGCGATGGTGGGAGGTGGGTCGCACTTTATTAGACCCGGTGCCTGCTCCATGGCTCACGGTGGAGTGCTATTTATTGACGAAGCCCCAGAATGCAGTGCAGGTGTTCTCGATTCATTGCGTCAACCCCTTGAATCTGGATCGGTTGCAATATCTCGCGCGATGGGAACAGTCACGTTTCCCGCAGATTTTCTATTGGTCTTGGCCGCAAATCCATGCCCCTGCGGGCGGTTTAGCGGCAAAGGACGCGCCTGTATTTGTTCCTCGCTCCAGATTCGCCGTTACCTGCAGCGACTTTCTGGGCCACTTATGGATCGAATTGATATCCGTAGCTTTGTTGAAATTCCATCTCGCGCGGAATTAGCTTCATCCATTGCGGGGGAATCAAGTCACGTGGTTCGGGAGCGAGTAATTTCGGCACGTGAAAAAGCCGCTGCACGTTTTAGTGGGCTAGGGTGGTCGGTAAATTCAAGAATTCCAGCTCGTGAGTTGCGAGATCGATTCCGTGCTTCAAAAGCGGGCATGGCATTTCTCCATACCGAACTTGATCACGAAAGATTAAGTGCTCGCGGGTATCACAAAGTTCTTCGGCTGGCATGGAGTATTGCTGATCGAAATGGCGTGGCTTCGCCAGGATTGTCAGAAGTTGAAGGTGCTTATCAACTAAGGCAAAGTGCTGAACTTTCATGATGGATCAAGAAGTTGTATCGCATTTGGTCTTACTGGCTCTCTTTGAAGGTGGAAACGAATTCTGGAGTAACGAATACCTTACTTTCGGGGCAGCGACATTACTGGAGCGAATAAGTGCCGGTGAGTATGTAGCGCAAAAGAAGAGTGGTCAAAAATTAATGTCCACACTTAAAATGCTTAATCGCGAGCATTTAATAGAACAGGTCGAATCCATTGGAGCATTTGTAATTTCTCGCGGTGATCCTGACTGGCCGCGAGGGTTAGATGATCTCAAAGCGCCGCCGTTTGCGTTGATTGGTCGTGGCATTCGCTCATCGTTGGGAAGTGTTGGCCTGTCTCTCTCCATCGTCGGTACTCGCAATCCAACGGAGTATGGAGTTCGAGTAGCAGGAGATTTCGCAGCAGGAGCGGTTGATCGAGGTTGGTCAGTAGTTAGCGGTGGAGCTTTTGGTATTGATAGCGCTGCGCATCGTGGGGCGATTATTGCCGAAGGACAGACAATTGCGATCCTTGGATGTGTATTAAATTCGGTTTTCCCAAGTGGAAATGATCGACTCTTTCGCGAGATAGTTGAGACAGGTTTATTGATATCGGAAGTACTCCCGAATGTTCACGCAATTCCGTCGCGTTTTCTCGTTAGGAATCGTTTAATAGCCGCTATCTCGCGTGCGACAGTTGTAGTAGAAGCAGCATTTCGAAGCGGATCTTTGCGGACCGCGCGCGATGCGGCCGAAATATTTCGCCCTGTTATGGCGGTACCGGGCCCAATTACTTCTCCAACAAGTGATGGTTGTCACCGCCTGATCGGGGAACGTACCGCTGAACTAGTTACCTCTATCGCCGACTTTATGGAGCTGGTAGGTCCACTTGCTTAATGATGGGAGACTATCCCCATGACCACAGACCACCGTGCCGGTTTCGTTGCGGTCATCGGGCGCCCAAATGTGGGTAAATCCACCTTGGTGAATGCGCTTGTTGGCAGGAAGATCGTTATTACTTCCAGTCATCCAAATACAACTCGAAATCCAATTCGTGGGATTATTTCGCGACCAAATTTTCAAATGATTTTGGTTGATACGCCTGGAATCCATAAGCCAAAAACCTTGCTCGGAACCCGCCTCAACGCAATGGTTCAGGAGAATTTAGAGTCCGTTGATGCAGCGCTCCTGTGTCTTCCCGCTGATGAAGCGATTGGCGCAGGAGATGAGTACATTGTCAAACAACTTGGACATATTCGCCATCTCTATATCGCTGTAACCAAAGTGGATCTTTCGAAGCAGGACGTGCTCATTGCCAAGCTGACGGAAGTTTCAGACTTCATCGATAAAACTGGGATTAACGTTGATGAGATCATTCCAATTTCAGCAAAGAATTTGGAACAGACAGATCTGCTGCTAGAACTTTTGGTAAAAGCGCTCCCTTCCTCTCCCTCTTTATATCCCGAGGACATCGACACTGATCAAGCTGCGGAGTTACACATCACCGAGTTGATTAGGGAGGCAGCGATTCAAGATTTATATGAGGAGCTACCGCATTCGGTTATGGTTACCATTGAAGAGATGAGTAAGCGCGAAGGCAAGAACTTTTTTGATATTCATGCCACCATTCACGTGGAGCGAGATTCACAAAAGTCAATCATCATCGGTCCGCAGGGAAGTCGGCTTAAAGACATTGGAATGCGGGCTCGCGCAAGCATAGAAACTTTTCTAGACGCAAAGAGTTACTTGGGCTTGCATGTAAAAGTATCTAAAGAATGGCAGCGCGACCCGAAAGCTTTGGCGCGACTAGGATTTACCGAATAGCTCTCTCGAATTTGTTGAGCGAGGACTCCCAACCTTCCTTCATCTGCACTCCGCGCATAGCTTCAAGAGATTCTGCCGAATCCACGTGGTAGTGGATTGTTAACTTCGTTTTGTCAGCGACTTCTTCGAAAGTTGTAGTAAGAAATACTTCCTTCGGAAAGTTTGGGCTGAATCCAAATTCCGTGGGGTCGATCTGCTCTCCAGATTCATTCGCGAATACCTGAACACAGACGATCTTTTCAATCGGCACTATTTCAGTGTATTTGCCCGCGGTCCAGTGTCGAGTGCCATCGGGACCTCGCATACAATAGAGGTACGAGCCACCTACGCGAAGATCTACCTTGCACGTCGGTGAATCGAAGTGCTCAGGTCCCCACCATTGCATAATGAATTCCGGCGTAGTCCAGGCGTTCCAAACGAGTTGGCGTGGAGCGTCAAAGATCCGCTCGATTCTTAACTCGTACGACGTTGTTTTCATTGCTTCCTCACTTTTTTAGAATTGACCTCTAACTTCTCTTTTTCAACCTTCAACACCTTGTCCAATGCATCAAACCGCCGATTCCAAAGTTGGTTCATCTGTTGTGACCACTTTTCTATTTCGGCCATTCCCGCGCGATCAATCTCATAGATGCGCGACTGTCCCTGACGCTCGACGCGAACTAATTTCGCCTCCTTCAGAGCCTTCAAATGCTGCGAAATTGCAGAGGGGCTTGCATCAAAGTGCCCATAAATATCAGTGGCGGATAACCGACCTTTATTCGACAAAATTTTAATAATCTCTCGCCTTGTCGGAGTCGCAACAGCTTCAAATACGTCCATGTGTAGATATTAAAGGCATTGCTTAATTAAGTCAAGACTTAATTAAGCAATGCGGACATCGAGGGCGCAATATGTCACTTCAGAGAGACTTTATCGAGCCA
>CAIYQS010000237.1 GCA_903928395.1 uncultured Actinomycetes bacterium
ATCGTTTCTTCTACGGAATTTTAGATAATTAAATCGACGCTACGCCTAAGGCACAAACTTCATTGGCGGCGAGAGCATCATCTACAGTTGCAAGATCCGAATTTGTCGTCCCGGACTCAATTGAAGATATCCAGGCGCGCAATTCTTCAATATATGAGGTCTCAAATCGGGGCATCCAATTCTCTGCCATGCTTCCACCAGTATGAGCGCCCATCAGGCGATTGACTCGAGTGACAACATCTCCATTAATACCGATTTCTATCGACCCTTTCTCGCAAACTATTTCCGCGCGAGCGTCGTAACCGTAGTTGTTAAATGCGACGATATCTCCGACCATCATGATTCCAGATTTCATGAATGCCGTGATGACAAGTGGATCTGCAACGCCGGGTTGTGACATTGTCGAATTGCGAGGGTAATGACTTTGTACCGAGACCCACTCGTCATTGAAAAGCCAGCGAAAAATATCGAAGTCGTGAATCGCGATATTTGTGTAGAGCCCTGGGGTAGTCGCGCCAGTAGAAGATACGTTTCTTGTGATTGTTCTAAAAAATGTTGGCTTGCCGAAATCACCAGTTTCTATAAGTCGCTTGACTTCTCGATATGCAGGGTCAAAACGGCGCATGAAACCAAAGTTGATCATTCGCTTTCCTATTGATTTTTCATAGTTACGAATTTCTTGTGCAATCTCTCGCGCTTCTTCAATATTTGTTGCAATTGGTTTTTCACACAGCGTCGGTTTCTTACTTGCGATAGCAGCTCGAAGGTGTTCCACGTGAAATGGATCCGGTGAGGCGATGATAATTGCCTCTACCTCGGGGTGGTTCATCAATTCTGCAACGTCATTTGTCTGCACCTTTACAGTGCCTAGTTCATTGGCAAGTGATGACACTTTTGCTGAGTCAATATCGAAAAGGCCTACGACTTCAGCCCCAGGTACGTGCGCCTTAATGAAACGAGCATGCCCTGCTCCCATAACCCCTACGCCAATAATTCCGACTTTAACCATGATTTTCCTATCAACCGGACTTAAGAATGACGCTGCTGTACGGAACTGCATCACCTGTGTGAATGATGGCCAAAGCTTGACCAACTTTTACCTTGAATTCTGAATGAGGGATATATTCAATTGGAGCGCCTCTGTAGTGAGATTTATATTCCGCAACAGTCTTGGGATCTACTTTTTCATCAAATTCGTTTGCAAGATACAAGCCTGTTATATCCATCAAAGGAAGAATGGCATCAAGAATCTCCGGAATCGTTGGTTGGCCCTTAATCACGGCCAAATCCACGATTTCCACCCCGGGATAGCTGGGAAATGGGCCATCGACAATTGCCAACGTATTAACGTGACGAAATCGAGCGAGAACTGAGGCTAATTGCCCATTGATAACACCTTCGCGAAGCATTCTGATTCCTCCCCTGCTAATTATTTTGTGCAGCTAGATAAGAGCGTATCTCTAATTCCGATGGCATAGAAGGCACGGCGCCATTTTTTGTTGTCGCGAGTCCACCTGCAGCGCAGGCATATTCCAAGGCAACCTCCATCGAATTTCCGCGATCGAGTTCGGCAGCAAAAGCCCCACAAAATGCATCGCCGGCTGCGGTCGTATCAACTGGGCTAACCGGAAATGCTGGTTGAAAAATTACTTTCTCTTTATCCACGTAAATTGCGCCTACCTCGCCAAGTGTGACAACTACAGCAGTCACTCCTCTTTCGAGTAAACGATGAGCAGCTTTCACAGCGTCGTCCCTGTTGTCGACATTCAATCCGCTTAAGATTTTAGCTTCGTGCTGATTTGGAATGAGGAGATCAACATTCATTAAAAGTGACTCGGGTAAATCAATTGCGGGGGCGGGATTCAAAATTGTTCTCATTCCACTCCGTTTTGCATTTTTAAAAATCTCAACGAGTTGGTCAACGGGGCTTTCTAGCTGTGCAAGCAAAATACTTGCTGATTTAAAAGAATCAAATGGCACTTCGTTTGCTTTCATTTCGGCGTTGGCACCAGGAATCACGACAATTCTATTTTGACCAGAAGAATCAACTTCGATAATTGCAGTCCCACACGGACCATCGATACTTCGAACAAATTGTGCGTCAATGCCTTCTGCATGCATTACTTCACGAAGGGTAGCGCTGTATGGATCAGTTCCAAGTGCGCCAATCATTGATGTATCGGCCTTCGAGCGCGCAGCCGAGACGGCTTGATTGAGTCCTTTCCCTCCGGGAAAAGTTTGAAAAGTCTTTCCGTGAAC
>CAIYQS010000238.1 GCA_903928395.1 uncultured Actinomycetes bacterium
CCATAAACCTTGGTTAAGTCGGTGACAGAGATTGCAGTCGTCATTTGATAACCATAGGGGTAAGAACCAAGAAAATCCTGAGAGAAAACTAGCTGGGGACAATTCCAGTCGAGTGGTTGGCCAAAAGGGTGGCAATAACCAAAATGAGGGAGTAAATGCTCAAATAGGTGATCGACCAATGAAAGAGCTTGAGCGCTGCTGGCTGAGAATCCGTACCGGAAATCTTCAATAGTTGTACCCCAAAGCCAAGTGCCAAAATTGCCGTGACGACGTAACTCCACCAGGGGAGATGAGCGCTCACAAGTACAAGAATGGAAGTTGCTCCCATTAAAACGCTGTGAAACCACATCTGCTTTTGTACCGACTTGATGGTGGCGACGACTGGAAGCATCGGGATACCTGCTGCGGCGTAGTCATCCTTGTACTTGATAGCAAGCGCCCAGAAGTGCGGCGGGGTCCAGAAGAATATTAGGAAGAAGAACCACCACGCGGTCCATGAGAGCGAATTGGTGATTGCGGCCCAACCAATGAGCACAGGCATGCAGCCAGCAATTCCACCCCAGACGATATTCTGCGAAGTTCTTCGTTTTAACCAGATGGTGTAACCAACAACATAAAACAAGATTGCTAGCAAAGTTAAGAGTGTTGCTAACACCGTTGTAAATATCAAGAAGATTAATAGCGAAATTATTGTGAGTGCGAGCGAGAAAGCTACGGCTTGCTGCTTAGTGATCTCTCCGCTCACCAGCGGCCGATTCTTTGTGCGTTTCATCAAGCGATCGGATTCAACTTCGATCACCATATTAAATGCATTGGATGCGCCAGCAGCCAAGGTACCGCCAATAAGAGTTGCAATGGTGACACCAAGTGGGGGGAAGCGATGCGCATGATTCTGTGCATAGGTGGCCATGAAAAGTGCTGGCAAAGTAGTGACTAGTAAAAGTTCTACTACTCGCAACTTCATTAGTGCCACATAGGCGCCTACATGGCTCATATCCAAATTCTAACCACGAATTCGTAGATGCTATGGCTTTGCAATGGTGCCAAGCATTTGGTCAATGGTTACGCGAGCGGCCGACCGCGCGCTCTCTAAATTTTGAATGTGATTGGCTACGACCGCAAAAACATACTGGTCGGCTCCCACTTTCACATAGCCAGCAAGGCTGACAGTTGTATTAATCCATCCCGTCTTGGCATGTACCAACCCCACGGCTTTTGGTGCATCGTTTACAAAGCGCGATTTGAGAGTTCCCGTTTCTCCCGCCGTTGGCAACCCCGCGAGGATCACCTGAAACTTCGGGTTGGATTTAATCGCGACGAGCAAATCAGCTATCTGGCGCACGGTGACTCGATCTTGGTGTGAGAGTCCGTTTCCATCATAAATGTGCAGCCCGGTGGTTGATACTCCGAGATCTGAAAGTGTCGCTTTAAATGCAGATTGCAGGCCAAGTGCATCCGTCCCGAACCCCATGTTATGGGCTGCCGCTCGAGCAAGCCGATCCGCGAGAACATTGTCGCTGTATAACAAGGTGAACTCAATAATCTTGGTAAGAGGTGGAGATGTGATGGAAGCAAGTTCTGTGGTTGCATCATCAGCAGAACCTACTTTCACCGGATTAATTATTAATCTCCCGGAAAAATAGCGCTGCAAGGCTTTAATATCTAGCGCATAAACATTTGTGTACTCGAGAGTTATGCTCTTAAGTGAGGGATGTGCATTTAATACCTTATTAATCAAGGTTGGTAAAAATGCGCGCTGGTATTTCTGCGCTTCAAATTGGCTCTCGGTTAGCCACGGGTCTCCAGTTCCTTCAATAATAAAATTCCCTGGAGTTTGGGTTTCACTTATTGCTGTTTTGAAAGTCAGATCTGGACTAAAAGTACTAAGTACCGTGGTCATTGAAATAAGTTTCAATACTGAAGCCGGCGCTCTTCCGATATCGGGATCAACTGAATAGATAGTTTCATCCGTCGCAGGATCAATTAACACAATCCCGGGGTGGGCAAGAGTGGGTGAAGTTGCTAGCTTCACAAAAAGTTGCGGTAGGACAAGAGCCTGTGCAGGAACTGAATTCACCAAAAGCAGGGCTGCAACAACCATCCAGATGGCGGTCAAAGATCCTCGGCGAAGCATGGGGCGATTATGCCTCTCGTTGGTGGGAATTCATGGATTAAGGTGTTCCGGTGACTGCAGAAATTGGACCTGGTGAATTTTTTCCAGTGGTAGGCGTCGGTCCGCATCCCCTTCCCTGGCCCGAAGGCGATCAATACGATCCTGAACTCCTTGAAAATGGGGATCGCAGAAATGTGCTGGATCACTACCGTTATTGGTCGGTCTCAGCAATAGTGGCGGATTTGGATGGCAAACGTCACCCACTTCAAATAGCGATCGAAAATTGGCAACACGACCTCAATATTGGTTCAGTCGTTCGTACCGCAAATGCTTTTAACGTCAGCTCCGTGCATATTGTCGGTAAGCGAGACTGGAATCGCCGCGGCGCGATGGTGACAGATAAGTACTTACACGTAATTCATCATCCTACCGTTGCCGATTTTGCAGCGTGGTGCCGCGAAAATCAGATCCCGATCGTTGGGATAGATAACCTTCCAATTTCAAAGCAACTGGAGAATTATCCGCTCCCCGAAAAGTGTGTCCTGTTCTTTGGTCAAGAAGGGGCTGGGATGTCTGATGAGGCGGTCGCCGTCTGCTCGGTCGTGCTAGCAATCCAGCAATATGGCTCTACTCGGTCAATGAATGCATCGGCCGCAGGGGCGATAGCTATGTATGCCTGGGCAATGCAGCACCTTAATCCTCAATTACCTCTGTAATCGACGTTAGTCGGCGATCAATTTCATCAGCTTCATCGATCCGTCCTAGTTGGCGCATGACACCGGCCATGTGCCGTTCGATTTCGACAATAAATTCGAAATCCTTCCATTCGCTTTCGGTGGCTATATCCAGCACTCGCTCCAAAGTATCGAGACCTTCCTGCTCCTCGCCGATCATGATTTGAGCCTTTCCAACCTCAAGGAGTGAATAAGTCTCCCGGCGATGATCATGGGCAGTTACAAAGACGTCCAGTGACTTTTGGGCAGCAATCAGCGCATCTTCTCCGAGCCCAAGTTCAATGAGTGCGTGAGCGATCTTCTGGTCGCAGCGTGCAACATTTATCACCTCTTTAAGGCTTTTGAAAAGCACTCGAGCTTCCCGAAACGCTTCCAATGACTTTTCATGTTGGCCCAATTCGCGATGGGCACAGCCAATCAGGTGTAGGTCGTTAGCCGCACCTGCCTCATTTCCGTCTACCAGATGTTCTTGCACGCATTCACGCATGCATTCGATCGTCTTTACATAATCTTTCGCGCCAAAACACCATTCGCCCAGCGTGCACGCTAAATCAATCGCGAGTGGGGACTTTGATTCACGGAGCAGATCCACCGCTTTGCTCATCGCGGAAGCAGCTTCCGAGTTACGTTTCAATTGATTTAAGTTATAACCAATCGCAGAATATGCCTGAGCTAATCCATCGGCCGGGGCAACGGCTCCAAGTTCTGTGTAAATGTCGCGCGCGGTTTCTGCCAGCGCAAGCGCTTCGTCATATTGACCCCGAGCATAAATTCGGGCGCTCAATTCATAATAGGTATTTGCGCGTTCCAAACCTGTGGTTTCAGGAATTCGCTCCCACAGCATTTCTTCAGTAACAATGTCTTCCAAGCCATTATCGTCGTCGTCACTCACGATCCGACCCCCTATAGCTTCCAGAACACCGCACACTGCATCTCCCCACGCCGGGAGATCGCATGAATGAGTGCTCCCCTTACAGTAGCAACTCCGAGGTTAACCGTGCAGCGCAACGCAGGAAGTATCCTTGGTCAGTGCCTCTAAATCGTCGTCAATTCTTAAAAAGTAGCGCAGTTGTTGCGGGAGCTAGTTTAATTTCGGGCATTTCGGACTTGAATTATGAAGCAAACGCAGCAAATCCAGATATTGCAAATGGTTCGCGAAACAAATCCCAGGTGGCTCTCACTTTTCACGGTGCTGGCGATCCTGTACTAGTTCAAAAACTTCTTTCAATATTTAAAAGTACTTCAACTCCAATTTCGGTTTTCGCAATCGGCACTTGGCTGCAAGGTTATCCTTCAATTGCAAAACAGATGCTCAATGCGGGATATGACATTGGTAATCACACCATGAATCACTACCAAATGAAAACTTTGAACGCTAAAAAGGTTGACTCTGAAATTGCTGGTTGCGCAGCTGAATTGAAGAAGCTGATTGGAAATCACGGAAAGTGGTTCCGCCCATCTGGCACGCAATACTCAAATGCGATCATTCGTAAAGCAGTAATTAAATATGGTTATAACCAGTGCATTTCATATGATGTTGACTCTCACGATTATCAAGATGTTGGCAAACGCACTGTGCTTGCTGACATCAGCAGCGCTATCAAAAAAGGAAGTATCGTCAGCATGCATTTTGGGCATCAGGACACCATTGACGCAATGCCAACTCTGCTAGAAAATCTACATGCTAAAGGACTAACCCCCGTCACGTTAACAACCCTGCTTGGAGCATAAATAGCTGTGAAGAAACTTTTGATTGTATTTGCGCTGTTTACTGTGTTAGTTCCTACATCTGCGCAGGCTTCAACCCCTCTGGCTGGCATGCCTCCGGTAACAAATCCAAACGATATTTATGCCGCAGATCGCCCCGATGCATTGAGCCCCGTTGTAAAAAATTTTCCGGAACGAGTGTACGTGCCGAACCACACCGGAAATTCGGTAACAGAAATAGATCCAAAAACATTCAAGATTATTCGTACATTCAGTGTCCCCAAAGGCCCGCAACATGTTGTTCCTTCGTGGGATCTCAAGACTCTTTGGGTGAATGATGATGAAGGAAATCACCTGACCCCAATTGATCCTCTTACTGGGCTCCCTGGAAAATCAATCTACGTTCATGACCCATACAACTTGTACTTCACCCCAAACGGTAAATATGCGATCGTCATGGCAGAAGCCGATAAGGAAATCGTCTTTCGCGATCCCCATACGATGGCGATAAAGAAGATCGTTCATGTCTCTTGTGAAGGGCTTAATCACGCGGATTTCACTGCGGATGGTAATTTCTTTGTGGCGTCCTGCGAATTTTCAGGAAAACTAATATTGGTCAATACCGCGAAAATGGCTGTCGTTAAATATTTCACTCTTCCGTCAACATATCTCAACGGAAAATTCCTCCCCACCTACCAACACATGAATGCGGCAGACGCTCCAACTCCTCAGGACGTGAAGATCTCCCCTGATGGGAAAACGTTTTATATTGCCGACATGATGGAAAACGGGGTCTGGGTGATGCCCGCTGCTCACTTCGGAGAGGTGTCCTTTATTCACACGGGTGTTGAAGCACACGGCATGTATGTCACTCGTGATTCTAAATACCTTCTCATTGCCAACCGCGGAGAGGGCAGCGTCTCAGTACTCCGTTTTTCCGATAACAAACTGGTTGCAAAGTGGAAGATACCAGGGGGCGGTTCACCCGACATGGGAGGAATTTCGGCTGATGGGACCCAATTTTGGGTATCTGGACGCTATAACAATGTGGTCTACGTTTTTGACATTGTCCATGGGAAGTTCCTTCGAAGTATTAAAGTGGGCAAAGAACCTCATGGCTTGGCCTTCTATCCTCAACCTGGTCGCTATTCGCTCGGACATACGGGAGTATTTAGGTAATGAAATCGCAACGTTGGGTTCCTGTGTGGATTGGTCGTGCGACCTTCTTAGTGGGACTTTTCGACATCTTGGCAAACGTTTCTCGTAAATTTCGGGTGCCAGTTCACAAGTTAGATCACATAATTCCAGTCTTCTTAAATGGCTCCGCATTGGCTACAGCTATTTTTACTGGATTGATCCTGATGATTTTGGCCCGTGGGTTGTCTCGCCGAAAGCGGCGAGCCTGGGTTTTAGCGCTCGTGATTCTATTTATAAATCTTGCAACTGAATTATTTCGATCTACCCACCATCTCGATCAAATTATAGTTTCTGTAGTCAGTATTTTAGTGCTGGCGGTATTCCAGAAATCTTTTTACGCAAAATCTGACCCCAGCAC
>CAIYQS010000239.1 GCA_903928395.1 uncultured Actinomycetes bacterium
CTGAAGTTATTGATCACTTGCAACGTTTGGCTGATAAAAATATTGAACGCTATGAATTGATGGGGGAGTAGTCGTGGATAAGCCATATGCAATTACTTTGTCGGTTGGTTCTAGTCTCGCCAACCACACCGGATCATGGCGCGTAGAACACCCCGAGTATGTCCATCGCATGCCACCATGCAACAAAGCCTGCCCCGCCGGAGAAAATGTGCAGAACTGGCTCTACATCGCAGAAGATGGTTCATACGAACAAGCCTGGCGCGAGCTCATTAAAGAAAATCCTTTCCCAGCCATCATGGGACGCGTCTGCTATCACCCTTGCCAAACCGCATGTAATCGCACTTTCTTGGACGAAGCAGTCGGCATCAATTCGGTCGAGCGCTTTCTAGGCGATCACGCGCTAGAAAAAGGTTGGAAGATCGATCCACCAGCACAGGAAACTGGTTTGGCCGTTCTTGTCATAGGCTCCGGCCCCGCAGGACTGTCTGCCGCGTATCACTTACGTCGCATGGGACACCAAGTTGTCATTCGCGATGCAACACATGCACCTGGCGGAATGATGCGCTACGGAATTCCAAAGTATCGCTTGCCCCGCGAAGTCTTGGATGCAGAAATCAATCGCATCAAAGATATGGGAATAATTTTCCAACTAAATACTCGCGTTGATGATGTGCATGACGCACTTGAAGAAGGTTTTGACGCCGTCTTTATGGCAATCGGTGCTCAACTTTCAAAGCGTGCCTATATTCCTGCAGGTGAATCCGCACGTATATTGGATGCAATACAAGTCCTCCATCATTTTGAAGATGGTCAAAACCCACTCCTTGGTCGCCGAGTCGTCGTCTATGGTGGTGGAAACACCGCAATGGATGTGGCCCGTACTGCAAAGCGATTAGGCGCAGAAGAAGCGATCATCGTTTATCGCCGGACCCGCGACAAAGCTCCTGCAAATGATCAAGAGATTGAAGAAGCCCTAGAAGAAGGAATCCTGATCAAGTGGCTTTCCACGGTCAAATACATGGGCGAAGACGACATGATGATCGAAAAAATGGAGCTAGACGAGAAGGGCTTCCCACAACCAACAGGAGAGTTTGAAACTTTAGAAGCCGACTCATTGATCCTTGCGCTCGGACAAGAAGTTGATTTCTCACTCCTTGGCAACAACGTGGACCTCGATGTAAAGAGCGGGGTCATGGATGTTGATTCCAACATGATGACAACCCACCCTGGGATCTTTGCCGGTGGCGATATGGTCGAAGGTGATCGGACCGTCACAACAAGCATCGGTCACGGCAAGAAAGCCGCCAAGTACATCGATGCTTGGCTCCGCAGCACCCAAGTCGAACCCAAGGTTGAAAAAACAGCCGTTGCCTTCGAAGACCTAAATACTTGGTACTACACCGATGCTCCACACGCAGTCCGTGAACGTCTAGCTGCATCCCGTCGTGTCTATGACTTCAGTGAAGTTGTCCAAGGTTTAGATGAATCCACCGCACTTTACGAAGCCCGTCGCTGCATGTCCTGCGGCAACTGCTTCGAGTGCGACAACTGCTTCGGTGTGTGCCCGGACAACGCGATCAAAAAGCTTGGCCCTGGCCTCGGTTTTGAAATCGATCTGGACTACTGCAAAGGCTGCGGCATCTGCGTGAGTGAGTGTCCAGCAAGTGCGATCGAGATGGTTTCAGACCTCTAATTATTGAAAATACCTTGCTTGACTCACAAGATAGGCAATAATTCATCATGAATGAAAATGAGGGCTTTTATCGGAACGCCGATGAAGAAAACTCTGTTTACAGCAATTTAGATTCGGAGGATCTCAATTGCGTTCGGATTGCAGTCGCTCAACTCCTTTTTCAAGCTCGAAAACCATGGATTGAAGGAATGGAAGGAGCTTTTAGCGGCATAGGACTAAAGGATGGCCTGAATTTTGAAGAACTATCAAACGAAAATCTAGATAAAACGATAGATGACATTTACTTCATAAACGAATCGCTTCGAAAAATCATACCTTCACTGCTCCGAGGTGATTTCGATGAAATTCGACTTGCAATGTGGCGATCAATTAGGGCAAGACCTCTAAGAAGTGAAAATTTATTTTGCTTCATGACAACAACATTGTTTAGTCCACTTGAGCGCGAGTCTTTAACCTCTGCAATTGCACTGTTCAAAATACTTCCTTCGCTTGATCTTTGGTGGATTGAAGAAATTACGGAAGCCACTCGTTCATTTTTCGGGGTGCCGAAAGTCAAAAAAGGCGATGAATTTTTAAAGGAATTACCATTTCATATCCTGGAGAACGCCATCACCTCAAAAAAAGTTAAGCCCTCAATATCGGGTAAGAAATGGACGAAATACTGTCAGAGGGCTTGGAGGATTGGATCCGGATCTGAAGATATTTCTCGGTACCTTTCAATAATTCAGCTTCTCGTTAACGAGCGTCTTTTACAAGGCTGTGCGTCGTCGGACCCATCAATTCGGGAAATGCTAGCTGGATTGGTAAAGGGAGGAGTTAGCACTAAATATTTAGACGTTTTACCTCCA
>CAIYQS010000240.1 GCA_903928395.1 uncultured Actinomycetes bacterium
AATTAAAAATCTTGGTCGTGGCTCGGTCCATACCGAGAAAAACCTATTAATCTTTGGGCAGTCAATCTGGCAGGAGGCTATCCACGATGGCAGTCACAAAAGAATTTGCAGAGTACCTCGCCACCCGCGAGAAAATGCAGATCCCAGCACCCTGGGACATGACCAGGGAAGAGCATCGAATTCTCACGCTGCCAAATCCAGAATTTATTGGGGTCCCCGAAGAAGTCTTTAGCGTCGAGCATAAAATTATTGCCGGACCTAACAGTTACCTGCCGATCAGAATTTATCGTCCGAGTTCAGAACCAAACCTTCCGGTCATGCTTTATATCCACGGTGGTGGCTGGGTAATTGGAAATATGGATGGTTTTGAACCGACTGTGCGCTCGCTCGTCAACAAGGCAAATATCGTGATTGTTCAAGTCCAATATCAAAAAGCGCCAGAGCATCCATTCCCAACTCCGTTCAATGATTGCTATGCCGCACTCGAGTGGATAGTCAATAACCAGGAGTCGCTAAAGATTGACGCATCCAAAATTGGTGTGGGTGGAGATAGTGCTGGAGGAAATTTAGCTGCAGCAGTTGCAATCAAAGCTCGTGATACCAAACTCGTCGACTTGGCTTTCCAAATGCTGGTTTACCCATGCACGGGGTATGACGGAACTTTGCCAAGTGCCATCAACAATGCTGAGGGTTACGGACTAACTTCAAAAGTGATGCGATGGTTTGAGTCTCAGTACGCCGGCACCAAAGAGGACTTTAATAACCCGTATGCGTTTCCAGCTGTCTGCAAAGATTTTTCGGGCCTTGCGCCTGCCGTGGTTGTCACCGCCGAATATGATCCGTTAGCCGATGACGGAAGGGTTTACGCCGGTTTGCTTGAAGGCGGAGGGGTTAAGGTGATTTTCAAGGAGTATGAAGGAGCGATCCACGGCTTCAATGCCTTGGCTGGCGTGGCTCCAAAGGTCGCCAAGGATGTTCAAGAATTTCTGGCACACTCAATTAATTCGTTTATGGGGCGAAGCTAAAAGTCACCTCTGGGGTTTCCATAGTATATTTTGCAGACCACGGGAGTTCGGTTTAACCGGACTGAGAGGAAGACATCCGAGTCTTCGACCGTCTTAACCTGATATGGGTAATGCCAACGCAGGGAGGATGATTGTGCCCCGTGCTATTTCGCAAGAAAGGCACACAATGAAAAAGAGTAGGAATAGCGCCATCTTTATTGGCGCAATAACAATAATAATCGCAGCGCTGGTAGTTGTATTGGTAACTGGCAGTAGCAAAATAAAAGATGTAACGCTAGTTACTCACGACTCATTTGTAATGACAAAAGATCAGGTCGCAAGTTTTGATAAGGAAACTGGCTACAACCTCAAACTTCTTAAAGCAGGCGATGCGGGTTCGCTTACAAACCGATTGATTCTTACTAAAGGTGCACCAATTGCAGACGCTGTCTTTGGAATCGATAACACCTTTGCATCATTGGCAACTAAGAACGGACTCATCGATGGAAATCTCACCGCTACGGATTTTGGAGTTGTCAGTTTCAACTTTGACAAACTTTGGTTTGCGGCGCACAAGATTGCACCTCCCAGGAGCATTCTTGATTTAGTAAATCCAAAATATAAGGGCCTTACTGTTCTTGAAAATCCAAAACTTTCATCCACCGGGCTTTCATTTTTAGCGGCAACGGTCGCTGAATTTGGTGCTAATTCTTGGCAGAAATATTGGGAGGATCTGAAGAGTAATCAGGTCAAGATAGACAATGGTTGGGAGGCGGCATATAACACTGATTTTTCCGGTTCGGCAGGAAAGGGAAAGTATCCAATTGTCCTTAGCTACTCAACTTCACCTGCGGATGAAGTTCGATCCAACGGACAATCTCAAACGGCTTCTATCTTGGATGGATCTTTCAAACAGACTGAGTATGTCGGTGTATTGAAGGGGGCAAAAAATCCTGCGGGCGCCAAAGCTGTAGTGAAATTTTTACTTTCGCCGGAATTTCAGAAAACCTTCCCGGATTTAATGTATATGTACCCGATCTTACAAGGTGCACCTATCCCTGATTCCTGGAGCAAATTCGCAGATATACCTACAAAAACTTATGGCGATACCTTGGATTTCACCAATGATCGCAAGGCGTGGCTAGATGCCTGGTCAGCAATCTTTGCTTAAGCAAAGAACTCATCTCTTCACATGGGCAGCGCTCCTCATACTTTTCGGAGCGCTGTTCTATCAACCAATATTTCGCACAATCGGGCTTGGCTTTCATCATGGCTTCATAAAAGATTTATTTTCATCCGATAATTTCCAAGTCACCTGGTTTACGATTTGGCAAGCACTCCTGTCGACTGGTCTGGTACTAGTTATTGCTACTCCCATCGCTTATTCTCTTTATAAAATAAGGTTTAGAGGGCAAAGCCTCATCACCGTCCTGATTACTCTCCCGTTCCTCCTTCCAACAATTGTCGTTGGGATTGGCTTCACTTCGCTGCTTCAACATTCCTCCGCGATAACGCTGATAATTGCCGCAAATGTTTTTATGAACTTTGGCCTAGCAGCCCGGATTATTGGTGTGACTTGGCAGTCCATCGGGAATGAGGAAACCGATGCCGCGGCTCTTGATGGCGCTGGAAGGCTCAAAACCTTTTTCCACGTTACTGCGATTCAGTTACGTGGCGCTTACGCCGCTGCGGGTTTCTTAGTTTTTCTCTACTGCGCAGCTAATTTCGGAATCATTTTGGTTCTGGGAAACGAAAACACTAAGTCACTGGAAACGTCGATCTACATCAATGCCGTTGAAAACCTGGATCTAACCAAAGTTGCCACCCTTGTTCTGATTCAATCTCTACTCACTCTTTCGCTCTTTCTTGCGGTCTCGAAATTTTCTCGGTCATCATTCGCCCCAATTGGTTACTGGGGTAGAAATAAGGCGAAGAATTATGAAGTGCGAGATCTACCGGCAATACTCTTCACGCTGCTCGTAACTGTTGGATTTGTTATAGCCCCGCTCTTCTCCATTGTCTGGCGGGCGTTACATTTCGATGGTCACGCCACCTGGAGTAACTTTTCGCGCTTAAGGTCATCTGGCGCCAGGGATGTACTTAGCATCTCGATAAATCACGCTCTCATGAATAGCGTACGAAATGCCGCTATAAGTCTGGTTATCTCACTTGGCATCGGTCTTTTGATCGCTTTTCTCTTACTCAACACGCGATTTCAACATCTTGGATTGATTTTCCAATTGCCCTTAGGTATCTCTCCTGTCGTTCTTGGACTCGGCTTCTTGATCACGTTCACTGATGGGATTTTTCCGCTTCGCTCGAGTTGGCTGGTTACTCCAATCGCGCAATCATTGGTGTTGATTCCCCTTGTGCTGCAGATAGTGCTACCCGCCTTACGTGGAATAGATAGTGAGTTAAAAGACAGTGCAGAAATGGATGGGAGTGATGCTTCAACCTACTGGTGGATGATTCAAGTCCCGCTTGTTAAGAAAGCGATTCTCCTTGCCACGATTTATATCGTTGTAGTTTCAATGGGGGAGTTTGGTGCTGCAAACTTCTTGTCTTATGGAGATCAGGCCACGCTGCCAACCGTTCTTTATCAGTTGATCTCTCACCCCGGGGCTATTAATTATGGAATGGCGCTAGCCGCCAGCACGATACTTATAGTCTTCGCAGGAGGAGTTCTATCTCTTTCACTTTTGTGAAGCCAGTATTGCCATCGCTGCATTATGACCTGGAATTCCGCTTACCCCTCCGCCGCGGATGGCACCAGCCCCACAGATAAATATTTTGGGATTGGCGGTTTCCACTCCCCACGATTCGGGAGTTCCATCTTCGCGAAAAGGAAAAGAGAGATCTTTGTGGAAAATATTTCCACGGGGGAGAGATATGGAGTCCTCAAGATCTAACGGAGATTTGGTCTCAACGCAAAGAGTTCCATCGGAGTTACGAGCGAGGCACTCCTCGATTGGATCAACAAGGTACGCATTCAATTGCTTAAATAATCTAGCTGTTATTTCCTGCTTCACCCCTTCGTTGTCTTTATCGAAAAGGGCGGCCGGCGTGTGGATGGCAAAGAGAGTCAGTGTTTGATAACCAGCAGCAACAAGTTCGTTTGAAAGGATCGAGGTGTCCGTCAAGGTGTGGCAATACATTTCTGCGGGTATCACGTCTGGAATACATCCAGCAGCACTCTGCTTGTAGGCCTTCTGTAGATCGCTATACCGTTCGTCAATATGAAAAGTCCCTGCAAAGGCAATCTTTGGATCAATCCCACTCTTTAATCTAGGAAGTTTCTGCAAAAGCATATTTATCTTTACTTGGCTTCCTTCCAGTGAAGCGGGAGGAGGCTCACCCGTAAGTTTTGCCAAGACTTGTGGTGCGCAATTCGCTAACACAAAATCCGCGCCGTAGGTCGCTCCCGATGCGCAGGTAACCTCAAGTTCGTTTGAGATAGAAATGACCTCGCTGGAAGTCTCGAAGCTAACGCCGAGCGAGGTCGCCTTAGAAACCAATTCGCTTACCAAGCGCCCCATTCCACCCTTAGGCACTCGCCATTCGCCAGTTTGATTTCCTACTAGGTGATACAAAAAGCAGCGATTGGCGGCTAAATCATGGGCATCAGCAAAGGTTCCGATCAAACCATCGGTAAGGATCACACCTCTTACTAAGTCGTTGGAAAACTGCTCCTCGATAGAAACTCCGATTGGTCTTTCAATTAGCGATTCCCATACCTCATGATTGACAGCATTTTTTAGTTCGCTTCGAGTGGGAAGTTTCTCAAGCATTGTTGGGGCAACAACTTCCGCGAAATGTAATACGTCACTGTAAAAAGTCTTCCAGGCTCCGAACTCAGCCGATGATCCAGTGATTGCTTCGAAGCTTTGCTCGGTCTCTAAGTTCCAGTCGGATGACACTAAGAGTCCCTCATCTTTATCTGGCGTATAGGAGGCGACGCTTCTCGCAAACGTCTCGAAGGACAGACCCAAGTAGTCGATGATCTTTTGTGGCAAGAGGGAGACAAGATATGAATAACGAGAAAGTTGCGCGTCGTACTCCGGAAACACCCGTTGCGAAACGGTAGCCCCACCAAGCGAATCTTCGCGCTCGAGGATATGGACGCTCAACCCTGCTTTTGCCAAATAACAAGCTGCAACAAGGCCATTATGCCCACCACCGACAACGACGACGTCATACTTATTTCCCACCCTCAAAGTATGGCTCTCAAAGCAGGCGTACACCTAGTATCGGCTTATGATTCTTAGCAAGGCGAGGAAACTCTTACTCCTGCTAACTCTCGGTGGCATGACATTTATGCTTACTGGCTGCGTTCGGCTTGGCATAGATCTTCAAGTCAACCAAAACAAAACCATGAGCGGCACCATGATTTTTGCCTTGAGTGATTCCATCGCTGCCCTTGGGGGAGATAGCTCCGCATTGAGTCAGAATGATTTAATCGATCCCAAGACCAAGGGTGTAACCGCCCGCGCATATAAAAAAGATGGCTACACCGGCGAAGAATATGTTTTAAAGGATGTGCAAATATCGGCATTCAATCCCGGTGGTAAGAACGACTCCTTCACCATCACCGAAACCTCCAAGAAAATAACCGTGAATGGCTACATGGACTTTTCAGATACAAGTGGAGGGGGTGCAATAGGAAGCCAACGCGCGTCCACGATGATGTCATCCGCTGACATTCATATCTCCATTAAATTCCCTTACGACGTGACTTCTAGCACGGGAGTAATTTCATCTGATAAGAAAACTGTTACCTGGCGTCCAAAGATTGGCGAAAAGACGCAACTTCAAGCCGTTGTAGAAATTCCGTCAACGAGTTACGTGACATATTTGGTTTCTGCACTGGTTTTGGTCTTGATCCTAGTTGGATTAATTCTTGCCAGAAGGCGAAGGATTCGAGCTCAAATTGCGCTCCAGAATGAAATGAACGAATATGAATTGAAACCTGATCCTGATTCACCAGCGGAAACTGGCTCAGTAACGGAAACCGAGTAAATACTAGTTTCCGGAATTTCGCTTCGCCGCTATTGCCGATACTTGCTCGGGATCATCCATGATCTGACGCACTTCCTGTGGACAGCGACAGGAAGTTGCAAATTTTGCCGCCCAGAGGTCCGCCTCTTCCTTGGTAGCGACACTGATGATTGAAAAACCGCCTAGATGCACATTGCTCGAAGCCAAGGGTCCTTGGTGAGTTGATCCATCGGAGGTCACAACGTGAGGCTCAAAGCCTTCAAATCCGCCTCCAAATACCCAGACTCCCGCATCAATTGCATCATTCATAACTTGATGAGCAGCCCGTGCAACTTCTGGTAACTCTGATTCAGAAAACTTCATATCTCCATCATTGAAGGAGATGAGAAAATGTGGCATAGGCAGATTATATGAGTGCCAAAGTGCGTTGTGAGGTGTTCTGTTCCACGACATAGTTGACAGATGTGGCGAGACATAGTTGACACTTTGGGATGTTACA
The DNA here is from genome assembly GCA_903928395.1 of uncultured Actinomycetes bacterium. Lineage (GTDB taxonomy): Bacteria > Actinomycetota > Actinomycetes > Nanopelagicales > Nanopelagicaceae > PALSA-747. The sequence goes on from CAIYQS010000240.1 coordinate 6,499, forward strand.
GAGTCCCCGTCCTAATGCCTTTTCTCAAGTAATTATCTTGTCATTGCTCCATG
>CAIYQS010000241.1 GCA_903928395.1 uncultured Actinomycetes bacterium
CCTTGAATTCCCAAAATTGCGTGCGTAGTTGGATCAACAAGAAGTTTGAGAGACATTCCTTGTGCTCCGGGGTAATACCCCGCATGGGAAGAGGGGTGATTGTGGATAGCCACAAAAGCCTTCCCCGCAGCTTTCAGTCGCTTCTCATTCCACCCGGAGGTTGCGATTGTTAGATCAAATACTTTAACGATCGCAGTACCTTGAGCGTCAACCTTTCGGATCTCTTTACCCGCAATGTGGTCGGCAACGGTGCGTCCATGTCTATTCGCAATGTTTGCCAACGGCACTAATGTCGCTGAACCGTCGAGTACATCTTTCTTCTCTGCGGCATCACCAATTGCATAGATGTTGGGATCACTTGTCAGGTTGAATTCATCAACTGCAATTCCACCGCGATCACCAATCACTAGACCAGCAGCTTTTGCTAACGAAACTTCTGGTTTCACGCCGATCGACATGATCAACATTTCGGCAGGAACGACAACGCCATTAGTTAGCGTGACTGTGTCACTTGCGATCGAGGCAAGAGCTGAACCTAGAAAAAGGTCCACTCCATGTTTTTGAAGTTCCACCGCAACAAAAGTTGCCATTTCTGGATCCAATGGAGCCAGAACTTGATCCTGAGCGTCAATTACCGAGGTTGCAATCCCCCGATGTATGAGGTTTTCGGCAAGTTCTATCCCGATAAAACCGCCTCCAATAATTGCGGCTGTCTTCGGTTGTCTGGATACTGAGGTAGCCATTGCTTCCACATCTTCGATATTTCGGAGCGAGAGCGCGCGATCCATACCAGGGATTTTTGGTCGTATCGGAGCAGCTCCTGGACTCAAAATTAATTTGTCATACTTCAACTCATGGATTATTTCGCGTTGTACATATGAAAGAGACTTGTTAAGAGGATCAATGGACCTCACATCAGCACCGACTCGGACATCTAGCCTAAATCGCTTCCATAAACTATCCGGTGTTTGCAGAAGCAGTGACTCTTCATTATGGATAATTCCTCCTACATAATAAGGAAGCCCACAATTCGCATAAGAGACATGGCCACTCTTTTCAAGGACGATGATTTCTGATTCTGCATCCAGCCGACGCAATCGTGCGGCCGCAGACATTCCACCTGCAACCCCACCGACTATCACGATTGTCTTCAAATTCATGCCAAACTCAAGAATAGTTTTCGTAGTTTCTCTGAAACTGCTTTCTGATCGCTTCGTCCCTCAATAATGCATTCCTCAAGGCTGGCAGATATGAGAGTGAACGCGGCAGTATGTACTGCCTTGCTGACGGCAGACATCTGAGTGACAATTTCGTCACAATTGCGACCCTCTTCTAGCATCCGAACGATTCCACCAAGTTGTCCTTGGGCTCGCTTAATACGAGTCATGATCGCGGCAATGGTCTCCTCGTTTTGAAGGATGTGAGTAGGTGATTTATCAACGGTCATTTACGGTTTAACCTTTCGCTCCATTGGGTGGTGCCCCTTGCGAATCATTTTGATCATCTTCAGATTTATTACGCAAAATCTCACAAACTGCATAGCGAGGTTTTTGCGTAGCCGTAGCGTCTTATCTGTTGGAAGTGGAGCACGTGCAATGCTCTCATCGGGATATTCCATGGTCATTCTCCTTAACTCCGGATTTACTCTGGAATCAAAAACCAGCCGAAGCGGGCCTTTGCCTTATATATAAATAGATAATGGAGCATCAACTTGATCCAGTGACCAGCCAAGCCAATTTCCCCAAAGGTGTCATCCATACTTCGTCCAGTATTGGGATATGACTGAAAATCAGGTACAACTGGATACATCGTCATTGATGCGGCTGATCCGACTCGTAACCCCGAACCCGCCGAAGCCACACACGCCGCACCCATTTCGGCCATTGAAGCAGTTCCTACCTGAGCCTCTGGGCCATTCTTAATCAATTCATTGATACTAATAATGGCAAGTTTGCCCATAATTCCAGAAGGCATGCCTGTGCGTGGCGGAGAAGGGGCGATGAGAGTGCCATTGGGAGATTTACGTGGTTTAGAAATTTGATGAGGTGGTGCGAAGGCAATACCCACTGCAAAAATGTTGGGATACGAAGGATTGCGATAAGTCTTTGGCCAATCTGAAGCTAGCCACTCTTCGTATGGTTTACCAGAGTAGTCGGCATCAACCTTCATAAATCCAGAAGGAGCGAAGAGCGACGAGGAAATGTCCGTTCCCGATTTGTCAAAAGCTTTAAGGTCTACCCCCTTGAAAGGTGGAAGCAGCATTGCAAAATCAAAACCTAAAATGCCTTTGGTTCCATCCACTAATTCGTAATGGACCTCATTTGCTTCTACTTTTTCAACATGCGCTCCAAGAATTGCATGAATCCCGCGCTCACGGAAAAGCGACTCTGTCCATAACTTGCTCGTGGTTTGGAAACCTGATTGCGAGAAGACCAATCCCCCGACGCCAAAATCACCTAACTCATATTCGTTGGTGATGTATGTAATGTCCGCTAATTCTCGAACTCCAGCTGCTCGAATTTCGTGTTCGACATTGAAGGTGTACTCAAAAGCTGCGCCTTCACAAGTACAAGTGCCGTGACCCACTCCGATCGCCAATTTTTGGCGCATCCCAGTCTTCATAACAGCGATTACTTCTTGTAGCGATTTTGCGGCTTCCGTCGCATGACCAAAGGTACATACCGAAACGGTATGGCCATCAGGGCCAAGTCCAGGCGTTGCAGCAAAATTCAATTTTGGACCGGTGGCGTTAATCAAGTAGTCGTACTCGATCTTTGCAACTTCGCCACTCCGATTTGCATCGGTGTAGGCAACGGTCACAAAGCCATTAGCTACCGTCGAGTCTCCCTCTGGGTGAATCTCTTGAGCGAGTGCTTGATGGAAAATGATTCCCATTTTCTTATAAACTGGCGCCAGCGGAAAAGTGACCTGGTCGGCCGACATTTTGCCAACCCCCACCCAGATGTTGGATGGAATCCAGTTATATTTTGAGTTCGGTGATATAACAATGATCTCGTTCTTCTTGCCCAAAATCCTTTTGGCGTGCAGTGCAGCAGTGTGACCTGCAACCCCAGCGCCAAGGATTACGACTCTTGCCATTTCGAGCCTCTGTCTCTAGATCAGAACCTCTGATCACAAGAATTCAGGATACCCCTAGGGGTATCCTGATGCAACTCCAGATATAGGTTCTATTATTTGGCTTACGGGATGTGGCGCAGTTTGGTAGCGCACCAGGCTGGGGGTCTGGGGGTCGCGGGTTCGAATCCCGCTATCCCGACGAAGGTTGTAAGTAATTATTCAGTTTTTCTTTGGCGCCGCCGCGGCAAGTTTGGCCAAGAGTCCACCGTCAACACGAATGTCATCTCCAGTCATGAAGCTCGCTCGCGGGCTAGTCACAAATGAAATAACGGCTCCAAGTTCCTGAATAGTTCCGGTGCGACCAAGAGCATGAGCGGATCCCCAATCATCAACTAAAGCTTGCATTCCCGCACTCGACCCGTCACTTAACAAACTAGCCGTGTTGCGCAACATCGGAGTGTCGATAGTTCCAGGGCTGATTGAATTAACTCGAACTCCGAAGCGTCCTTCGTCAAGCGCGATGGCGCGTGCAAGTGAAAGCAGCGCGCCTTTGCTCGATGCATAGGCGACCACATTCTCTTGCGTCGCTGTTGCCTGCGCTGAAGCAATAATTGCGACACTCCCCGCAGGACGCTTTCGAATTTCAGGTAGCGCCGCCTTGCAGGCCAAAAAAACACCTTTGACGTTTACATTAAAGACTTCATCCCAGACTTCGATTGGAGTATCAACTGCTGTCCCATACCGCTGGATGCCTGCAGATGTCACTAAAACATCTAGCCGGCCATATTGCGCTAAGGCTAATGAAACAGCCAACTCCGAAGTCAAGGGATCATCGATCGGACCTGCTGTTGCCGTAGCGGTTCCGCCTGCGACCCGTATTTCTTGAACTACGAGATTGGCTTCATCCATCGTAAGACCATGGACCACTACGGAAGCACCTTGCCTCGCTAATTCATTAGCTGCTCCCCTACCAATTCCACTTGATCCACCGGTCACGATTGCAACCCGTCCAACTTGTTCTCCTGGAAAATTAATACCTGAAGACATTCGATGCCTTTCCTGAAACGTCGGATTCAACTACAAAAGTCATTCCAGCATTTTCGTGATCGTCATGCCAACCATTGTCACCTATTGCCGTAGTGACTACCAGTGTCTTGAGGTCGGGGCCGGCAAAGGTGCAATTCGAAACGAATCGAACCGGAAAATTGATGGTGGCTAGCAGCTCAAATTCTGGCGAGAACTTTCGGATACATCCACCGTTCCAGAATGCAATCCAGAGTGACCCTTCGCTGTCCACGGTCATGCCGTCGGGATACTCCCCCGCTACTGGATCAAAATTCATTGCCACCCGCTGATTCGATATATCGCCTTCGCTGTAATCAAAGGCAAAGAGTGTGAAGGCCACGGTGTCGATCAAATAGAAGATGGTGGAATCCGGACTCCAATCCATCCCATTGCTCAATTTCATCCCAGAGAGCACGCGTTTAATCTGTTTGCCATCACTACTTATCCGGTGTAATCCGATCCGTTCAGTTTCGGCACTATAGGCACTAGTTCCCATCCAAATTTCTCCTGCTGGACCCACTTTGGCGTCGTTCCAACGCATGGGGATCGGATCAGGTAAACCATCAGCGTCCAAACGAGTTGGAAGAAGGTGCAAATCTCCGGTTATATCTCTAGTTACCGGACCATGAGCAGTACCCAGAACCAACCCGCCATTTATTCGAGGGAGCACAAAACTGACATTCTCCGAGGTACCAATTTCACCCGAAGTTTCTTTAGCTAAATCGCGCCAGAGCACTCGATCGTTCAATATATCTACCCAATAAATCAGGTTATGGTCTGTTCCGGTTGCAACCGGTCCTTCACCCACATGACATTTACGGGTATCCCATACCTTTGGTTTCATGGCTAGTTCACCTTAATAACAATCGTGGGTCGACATGAATTTTTGGTCCAGGCATTGCACCATCTCCACGATTGCCTTCGAGGCGATCAGCGACTTCGTGCATCGCAATTACTTCACTAATAAGCGGCTCCGGATTTACCGCACCAGAAGCAAAATAATTGATAGCGCCTTGCAAGCCAGGTGATGCGGACAAAATGCCAACTACGGTTACGTCCTGAAGTACTGCCACCCGAGTATCAATCAAACTCGGAGTACCCGACAAACCGATCAAAACCACCCGCCCTCCTGGGTAAACTTTTTTAAGTGCAAGGTCAGGCATAAAGTCCTGACTGGAAGCATCAATGACTGCGTCATATTCGCGCCCCTGGCTCTTAATGATTTCTGCTAAATCGTGAACATGGATGGGACCTAACTGCTGTGCAAGGTCCAGCGCAGTTTTACGGTGCCCGGCGATGTGTACTTCAATACCTTTTGCCAACGCGAATTGCGCCGCTAATAACCCGATTGTTCCGGCTCCCAAGACAAGCAGTTTTTGATGAGGCACGAGTGCAGCTGCTTCTACGGCGCGAAGAGAATTTCCGGCGGGTTCAATCATCGCAGCCGTTGCAATAGAGATTGAAGCTGGAATTTCGAGGGCAAATCGTTCGGGAATCAACACCTGCTCCGCAAGGGCACCGCCCCAACCATCTGTAATTCCGAGTTCGATGCGATCATCGCAGAGATAAGTCTTTCCCATGGCACACCGAGCGCAAAGTCCACACCCGAGCATTGTGTCGCCCGTGACTCGCTTACCAATCCAACTTTGTGAAACTCCAAGTCCCACTGCAGAAACGGTTCCTACCCATTCGTGCCCCAGTTGCACGGGAAATGTCGTTCGCCCTGATTTGTAGTAGGCCATTTCTCCTGTATATAGCTCGATGTCAGTGCCGCAGATTCCAACTCTTTCAACATCCACTAATAGTTGTCCAGCCTCCGCGATCAAATCTGGTACTTCCTTTATCTCTATCTTGCGAGGAGCGATCACAAGGAGTGCTTTCAATTACTAAACCAGCCTTTCCAGTAATCTCATTTCACGTAACCGAATCATGGCTGTTTACCTCGTGTTATAGTCGCCCACATACTAATTTGAAATTCCAACTATTGGAATAGTTAGTGAGCATCGATGAGCGAATTAAGAAGTGCGCAGTGGTATGGCGGCAATGATCGCAATACCTACATCCATCGTGCTTGGATGCGAAGAGGTTTACCGGAAGACGCTTTTGACGGCAAGAAACCACATATCGCGATCGCTAACACCGCCTCAGATTTAACTCCATGCAATGCGCACCTCAATGAAGTTTCAGAGCACGTCCAAAAGGGAATCTGGGAAGCTGGTGGAATTCCACTCAACCTTCCTGTGGTCTCTTTAGGTGAAGCTCAAGTAAAACCTACAGCGATGCTCTGGCGAAATATGGCTGCCATGGCCATCGAAGAGATGCTTCGCGCCAATCCAATTGACGGAGTGGTGCTCCTGGGTGGTTGTGACAAAACTATTCCCGCGTTGCTCATGGCCGCAGCATCAGTTGATTTGCCAGCGATCGTTGTTCCAGGTGGTCCGATGCTTACCGGAACATTTCGCGGGGAACCTTTGGGATGCGGAACCGATGTGTGGCGCTTGAGTGAAGAAGTGCGCAGTGGCCAACTCTCGAATCAGCAATTTCTAAAATCAGAATCGTCAATGATCCGCAGCAAAGGACATTGCAACACCATGGGTACTGCATCCACGATGGCGGTCGTTGCAGAAGCACTTGGAATGACGATTCCGGGATTCGCGGGTACACCGGCGCCAGATGCAAGGTTGCTCTCACTTTCGCACGATACCGGTCGCCTCATCGTTGAAATGGTGCACGAAGATCGCCGGCCTTCAAAAATAATGGTGAAAGAATCTTTCATCAATGCAATTATTGCGGTTGCCGCCGTTGGCGGGTCCAGCAATTCTGTTGTGCATCTCCTTGCGATCGCTGGCCGTCTAGGCGTTAATCTCACGTTGGAAGATTTTGATCGCGCAGGCCGAGATGTTCCACTCCTAGCCAATCTGGCGCCATCGGGCCAATTCTTGATGGATGACTTATATCGGGCAGGTGGGCTCTTAGCTCTTCTGAGCCAAATCTCTGAAAAGTTTTCGCAAGTCCCAATAACTGTCACTGGGAATCCACTTGTACGTTACATGAAAGATGCAGAAGTTTTTGATCGCTCTGTGATCAAAAGTCCTACTGCCCCACTCATGGAGAACGCGGGCATCGCAGTACTCAAGGGAAACCTTGCTCCCAACGGTGCAATCATCAAACCAAGTGCTGCAACTCCCGCACTATTAGTACACCGAGGACCTGCCTTGGTTTTCGATAGCGTTGAAGATCTCCATCTTCGAATTGATGATCCAGATTTAGATGTCACTCCCGACACTGTTCTGATCCTGCGGGGATGTGGGCCGCGTGGATATCCAGGTATGCCAGAAGTTGGCAACATGCCGCTCCCCAAGAAGATTTTGGAACAAGGAATCAGGGACATGGTCCGAATCAGCGATGGCCGCATGAGCGGAACCGCGTATGGCACCATCGTCTTGCATGTTACCCCGGAGGCCGCTGCAGGTGGTCCACTCTCGTTGGTACAAACTGGCGACACTATTTTGTTAGACGTACCCAATAGAACTTTAAATATCGAAATTGATCCCATTGAACTCAGCAAGCGCGAACCAAATCCAGCGAGTACTGCGGCATATGCCGCCCCAGAGCGCGGCTGGGCAAAACTTTATGTTGATCATGTGCAAGGCGCTGATACTGGTGCCGACTTAGATTTCTTGCTTGGGTCAGACGGAGACAAAGTAAGCCGTGAATCCCATTAGTCCAGATTCAACGTTAGAAGTCCTCCTCTCTTCGCGAGCCATTGATCGCTATCGCACCTCATCGGATGCCTCTCACTTTCGGCTAATCCCACAATCTGTAGCAACCCCGACAAACGCCGACCAAGTGGCGAAACTCTTCGCCTATGCCAGCACAAATAAAACAAGCGTCACTTTCCGAAGTGGCGGCACCAGTCTTTCTGGACAAGCTGTGAGCAATGCAATCCTGATCGATACTCGTCGGCACTTTCGCAAGATCGAGGTTCTCAATGAAGGTAGACAGGTCAAAGTACAACCCGGCGCTACAGTTCGTGCCGTTAATGCACGATTAGCGCGATTTGGTCGCAAACTAGGACCTGATCCCGCTAGCGAAATCGCATGCACTATTGGTGGGGTAATTGCGAATAACTCAAGTGGGATGGCTTGCGGAATCACTGACAACACTTACCGCACTTTGCAAAGCGCGACCGTAGTTCTGCCTAATGGGTCGGTCATCAATACTGCAGATCCAAATAGTGATTCACAACTGAAAAACAAAGCACCAGAGCTTTACGCGGAGTTAATGGCTATCAAAGCTGAAATTGGATCTCAACATCACTTAAGTGAAAACATTGTCAAGCAATACAAGATTAAAAACACAATGGGTTACGGTCTCAATTCTTTTGTGGATTTTGACTCTATTATCGAAATCTTCTTGCACCTTCTGGTCGGCAGCGAGGGAACTTTGGGATTCGTTGCTGAAGCGTTTTTTGACACCATCCCCTTGTTTAGTAAAACTGCAACGTCCTTGCTTATCTTTGAGGGATTAGATTCCGCCGTAGCAGCCCTTGAACTATTAATAAAGACCAATCCAGCAACCATCGAACTTATGGATGCCGCCTCGCTTCGAGCTGGAAAAATCGACTTAAACGGAGTCCTCCTACAGGAACATGCTGCACTCTTGATTGAATACCAGGCGGCAGATGATGTTTCACTCGCGAGCATTGTGAACCTAGCCCAAAATGTCATCTCTACACTGCCGGTCGTAAACGACCCACAATTGTCCACGGACCCCACGATCCAAAAATCCCTTTGGCATATTCGAAAGGGACTGTATGCTGCAGTTGCTGGCGCAAGAAGATCCGGTACAACCGCTCTTCTCGAGGACATAGCGGTACCCGTCAACGAATTAGCCAATACCTGTGTTGCGCTACAAGATCTCTTTAAGGCACATGGGTACGAAGATGCCGTGATCTTTGGGCATGCAAAAGATGGCAATATTCACTTCTTAATCAACGAAGACTTTCGGGACACACAAGGTGCTGCCCGATATCAAGCATTCACCGAGGATATGGTGACCCTTATTTTGGCTAAAGGTGGATCGCTTAAGGCCGAGCACGGAACCGGAAGAATGATGGCTCCCTTTGTGGAGCGACAATTTGGAAGCGAGCTGTACCAGATCATGGTGCGCATTAAATCAGCCTTTGATCCTTTCACCATTTTAAATCCAGAAGTATTGATTTCTAACAATGCGCTAGCTCATCTGCAGGACATCAAGATTAATTTACCGATCACGCAACTAGCCGATAATTGTGTCGAATGTGGATACTGCGAACCTATCTGTCCCAGTAAAGACCTCACCACAACCCCCCGGCAGCGGATAGTGCTCACCAGAGCACTTGCGACGGCTCGACATGATAAAGACAAAGACCTTTTTGAGATGCTGAAATCAGAGTCGCAATATGGGATTGAAGAGACGTGTGCGGTGGATGGACTTTGCGAAACCGCTTGCCCCGTTGGCATCAACACTGGATCACTCGTCAAGGAGCTACGTGGCTCACGGTCATCGGAATTGAAAAATACGATGTGGACCATTGCCTCTGATCACTGGTCAACAGCAACGAGCGCAATCGGAAGCCTATTGAGCCTGAGTAATCGAATTCCCACGACCTTAATAAGACCAATCAATGAAGGAATGCGGACGCTCTTTGGGAATGAACACATTCCACTTTGGTCCCGCGAATTACCGACTAGTGGCAAGCCACGCACTCCTTCGATACATAAAGAAGCTGATTTTGTTTTGTTCACTTCCTGCCTTGGATCTATGTTCGATTCCAACTCTGCGGATTCATTCAAATCCCTAAGTCGCAAAGCGGGTCTGGTATTCACAACTCCCCCGCAAATCGCAGATCTCTGTTGTGGTACTCCATGGGCTTCAAAAGGCCTGAAATCTGGATATACAAATATGATCGACAAAACGTACAAGGCTTTGCTTAAAGCCAGCGACAACGGGCGTCTCCCCATCGTTTGTGAAAACTCATCATGTAGCGATGGCTTAATAAAAGCAGTAAAGGCTAAAGCGGGTCAGACTTTAGAGATCATCGACGCAATTGATTTCACTTCTGATCGCGTCCTTCCCAATTTAATGGTCCGCAACCAACTGGATTCAGTTGTACTGCACCCCACATGTTCCAGCACCCTGCTTGGCTCAAACGCTAATCTCGAACAGTTGGCCCAAGCAATCGCCAGGGCAGTCACAATTCCAGCTGATTGGGGCTGTTGCGCTTACGCCGGAGATCGCGGCATGCTCCATCCGGAACTCACTGCCAGCGCAACCGCGGCAGAAGTTTTATCAATCGCAAGCCAGAAGTTTGACGCTTATTTATCCACAAATTCAACGTGTGAGATTGGCATGTCCCGAGCCACCGGCCAGAAATACCAACACATCCTGACCGTGCTGGATCAGCTTGCGAGTTCGAAGCAGATTATCTAACCTTGCGATAGGTTAATCTTGCGAGCACTGCGGATGTGGTGAAGTGGTATCACGTCAGCTTCCCAAGCTGAAAGTGCGGGTTCGATTCCCGTCTTCCGCTCCAGGCAAGATCTCGATTCGGGATATCGGCAAAACCCTTGCCATCTCCGAGTTCGCAAGATGGCAAGGGTTTCGTTTTCAAATTAATTAATCTCGATCAAACGAGGCTTCTTCTCCTCAGGAAGTTGTCGCTCAAGATCAATTTTTAGAATTCCATCCTTCAGTTCAGAACCAATTACTTTGACGTGATCTGCCAAAGCGAAAGTCTGCCGGAACTGGCGTCCAGCAATTCCTTTATAGACATAACCAGTCTCTGAACCATCTTCTGAATTAGCCTTCGAACCCTCGATGGATAACTGATTGTTATGGAGTTCAACGCGTAAATCGGATTTTGAAAATCCAGCCACCGCCATTTCAATCTCATAGCGATCTTCTGTTAATTGCTTAATGTTGTATGGCGGATAGGACGAGGTCCCGCCCATCAGCCGATTTTGCATATCCTCGAGTAGTCGCCATTCGCGGTCGAATCCAACTGACCATGCTTCAACGTTTGGAAAGTATTCAGCGATTGATGGGAAAGCGGTGCCGAGATCATTCTTTACTAGTGTGTATGACATTTCGATTTCTCCTTTTAGTTAGCGAGATACCTAGATGCCTTGAGCGGAATTCAAGCGGTGACTTCACGCCCAATGCCTTCGGTGAACCCCCATGTGGCAGGTTCAGGAATGAAAACTTATTCTCCGAAAAATTTATTCCCAATTCGAAAAAAATTTTGAAATATTTTCCTTAAAAATCGCTGAAAGCAGGCGTTCTATTCCCGACTGCTACTCCCCAAGCGCCGGCAGGTATTAACCTTGGATTATGGCAAAACCCTCTCCGGCCAAGGTGAAAATGTTAGCGTCGCAAGCCAAAAAAACGGCAGCGGCGAATCGAGCCCTGAAGAAGACAGAACTTGAAAATCGCAAGGGGCCGGAATCACACCCTGAAGATGATTATTTTGAGCAGGATGGAAATTGGCGAGCAATGGGATTGGCCGCGCCTGCAAGAAGGGCACTTGTGGACCAGGGTTTCTATCAACTGAGTGACCTGCGGAAAGTTTCGATAGCGGCCATCAAAGACTTTCACGGCATGGGCCCAAATGCCGTCCGAATATTGGTAGCAGAAATGAAAAAAGCGGATCTGTCTTTTCGAAGCTAAATTAGGGTTGGAGTTATCGTGTAACCCTTGGCAAATTCCACTCGTACTTGATTGAAAGTTCCCGCACAACAACGACCACCAATCCCCCGAGGATCGCCGGAATTGCCTTACTCACGTGGAACTCATTTAAAGCGACGTAAGCAACAGCGCCAGCGAGAGCCGAAGTCCCGATAGTTTCGCGATGGAGCAAAACAGGCTCGGTCTGCGAAAGCACGTCTCGCAAAAGTCCCCCCGTTACCGCTCCCGTAACACCGAGTATCACCGCTACAACAGCGGTCGTGTGAAATCCAAGTGCGTAGTTGGTGCTCGAAACCGTTGCTACCGCGAGCCCAAATGTGTCGAGCGCTAACAAGAAGCGCCCAACTGGTTCTGAGCTTTTGCGAACAATGGTGATCAGGACCGCGAGTAATACCGAGGCAAAGAGCCAAGGGTTGAGGACCCAGGCCGGTTCGTGCACCAAGAAAAGGTTCCGAAATGTTCCACCCGCCAATGAGGAAATTGACGCGATCAAGATGATTCCGCCGTAATCCATACCTTTTGCGGCTGCGACGCGCGAGCCAACGGTTGCGAAGGCGAAAGTGGCGATGAGGTCGCAGATATTGACCAGAGATGACCACTGCATGGGTACTTTCTCCAGTCTTAGCGCGGAAGTGGTAGCCCCGAAGGGATTCGAACCCTCGTAGCTGACTTGAGAAGCCAGAGTCCTAGGCCACTAGACGACGGGGCCGCGCTATTTACTTGTACATCTTCTTGCGGTGGAGCATTTACTGCGCTGGGGTACCAGGACTCGAACCTAGACTCGCTGAA
>CAIYQS010000242.1 GCA_903928395.1 uncultured Actinomycetes bacterium
ATGTTTGCCTCATCATCGATCAGCCACGTCCGCGAATAATAATTAAGAAAACTGCGACCATCATGATTGAAAGTTACTTCTTGGGCAAACTGAAAGGAGGGAATGCCAGGGTATTCGCCGTGACCCTTTCCACGCCAAGTTCCAACCATCCATGCCACGGGGTACAAATCTTCATGCAACCCTTCGGGAATCGTGAAAGCCATTTACTCTGCCCTTTCTTGTCGCCAGAGGCGCACCGCACCACGCACTCCAAAAATGATTAAAAACAAACCAAATACCCCGGCTCCAGCAATTAACGCTATTGAAGTTACCGTCGCCACCCCGTAATCGTAACCGTTACGATTGATTTATGAATAAGTTAGTCGTCAAGGCGATGACTGGAAGCAACGATCCCGAACGAGTTGCCCAAGCTTTTACAGTCGCTGCAACTGCTCTTGCTTCTGGATTTGAAGTATCACTCTGGCTAACAAGCGAGGCATCGTTTTATGCGCTACCTGGGCGATGTGAATCCTTCACGCTCCCTCATTCTGCGCCGTTACACGAACTCAGGGACGCCATTTTGAACGGTGGATCAATCACGCTTTGTAGCCAGTGCGCGGTGCGACGCGACATCACGATGGAAGATCTAATCCCAGGAATAACTATTAAAGGGGCAGCCTCGTTTGTCTCCGAAATAATGGTCGAGGGCGTACAAGCGTTGATTTACTAATTCAACTAGTTTAAACCTCGACGTTTAAGAAGGGGATCGATCACTGCGTCACGACCACGAAAATTGCGATACATCTGCATCGAATCTACCGATCCACCGCGGCTGAGCAATTGATTTCGGAAATGATCTCCGTTTGCACGAGTCAATCCGCCATGTTCTTTAAACCAATCAACGGTATCCGCATCCAGTATTTCAGACCAGATATATCCGTAATAACCCGCCGAATAACCTCCGGCGAAGATATGTGAAAAATAGGTGGAGCGATATCGAGTTGGTACTGGAGAATAATCTAACCCGTAGTCCGCAATCGCCTTGGCTTCGAATGCAATAACATCCGCAATAGTGTCTGAATCCGAAATTTGATGGAGTGCTAGATCCAAAATCGCTGCCTGTAGATATGCACTGGTGTCATGACCCTCATTGAATGTTGAAGAGCGTTCAATGTTATCGATGATTGACTGCGGAAGTTTTTCACCTGTCTGATAGTGCGCTGCAAAATTATCGACAACTTCCGACCAAAAGATCCACATCCCATTTACTTGCGAAGGGAACTCCACAAAATCACGTTCGACACTGGTACCTGATAACCGCGGATACGTCACTTGGGAAAAAAGGCCGTGGAGGGCATGGCCAAATTCGTGGAACAGGGTGGTAAGAAAATCGAAGGTCAGGAGCGTTGGTTCACCTGCAGGAGGTTTAACAATATTGAGATTATTGACCACAACGGGTAACTGCCCAAAGAGGAAATTCTGATCAACTAAGTTGTTCATCCAGGCTCCGCCACGCTTGGAATCTCGAGTATAGAAATCGGCGATAAAGAGACCGATTTCAGTTCCGTCCTCATTATTGACTTCAAAAGCGCGCGCTTCTGGGTGATAGGTCACGATATCTGGCCGCTCTTTGAAAGTGATTCCATACAACTTTGTAGCCGCGTAAAAAACGCCATTCCAGAGGGTTTTCTCCAGCTCAAAGTAAGGTTTTAGCGCAGCGGTGTCCACGCTGTATTTTTCGGCGCGAACGCGCTCGGTATAAAAATCCCAATCCCAACTTTCGAGATTGAAATTCTCGCCAGAGTCATAAATAGCCTCCTGAAGAACGACCCCTTCTTTCTTGGCATTAGCGACAGCAGACTTGGCGACTCTGCCTAGCATGGCATGGATATTCTCCGGGGATTTTGCGGTGTTCTGGCTGGTGACGTATTCGGCATGACTAGCGGCTCCAAAAAGTGCAGATCTTTCGGCGCGTAATTTAGTCATTGCTAACAACACTGATTTGGTGTCATTTTCGTTATCGCGATTGCCGCGAGCCAACGATGTCTTCATGATTTTTTCTCGCAACGTACGATTGGTAAGTTTTTCGAGGAGCGGGTTACCACTGAAATTAACGGCTTTGATCAACCACTTATCATCAAGTCCTCGATCTTGCGCTGCGAGCTTCGCTGCAGCAATTTCATTTTCACTCAGCCCAGCCAATTCTTCGACGGTATCAACAATAATTGCAGAGTCGTTTGTGTCAGCAAGTAATTTTCGAGAAAATTCTGCTTCAAGTTTGGAGAGTTCTTCATTGATTGCTGTGAGTTTTATTCGCTCTTCAGTGGACAAGTGAGCACCCGCAAAATAGAAATCTTTGTAATACAACTCAAGGAGGCGAAGGTCCTCTTCGTTTAGGTTCAATGTTGAGCGAGTGTCATAAAGCTTCGATATCCGCAACCAAAGTGCTGGATTCAATTTTATTGCGTCGGAGTGGATTGCAAGTTTAGGCGCTATTTCTGCTTCAATTTCATCAAGCGCTGGAGAAGTGTCGCTGGAAGACTTGTTAAAAAATACAAGTGCTACACGTAAAAGTGTGCGACCAGTCCGCTCTAGCGCGATGACCGTATTTTCGAATGTAACCTCGGTTTGCCCAATGATCTCCTGGACTTCGGCGAGTTGCTCTTCCATCCCAGCATAAAACGCGGGTAAATAGTGCTCGTCTCTAATGAGAGCGAAAGGTGGCATCTCGTATTCGAGAGAACTTGGGGTGGCGAACGGATTACTCAGATCAAGGCTCATAAAGACAACCTTATTCTCTCTTATTCGGCTGGAACCAATACCTCTTGCGTCGCGTGAACTCCATCGATATCCAAGGTTGCGGTGACCGGCACCGTGCGCTTAATCAACGCTAGCGCGATCGGACCTAGCTCGTAATGTCGTGCCATGGAGCCAATAAAACCAATCTCTTTTCCTTCCAACGCTATTTTCGCGCCGTGTTCGGGCATATGCACCATAGATCCATCCAGGTGCAATAAAACTAATCTGCGGGGTGGGTGCCCCAGGTTAAATACTTTTGCCACCGTTTCTTGACCTCGATAACAACCTTTGTTCATATGAACAGTGGTGTGCAAGAAACCCAATTCGTTCGGAATTGATTTGTAATCTGTATCAAGCAAAATTCGAGCGCGTCCTGCTGCAATTCGTTCTGCTTCCAACGCCCAAGTTCCGACCTGTACGTGCCCAGCCTTTGCATATGCTGCTGCAACATCAGAGAGTTCGGAGCGTGGAACAAATCGGTATGGACCACCAATTGAATCTGGTCTCCCGGGTGTTCGTAATACTGCAAACTGCTCAGTTCGATCTTGAACATCCACTTCGAGCATGAATTTCATTTTATTGAGGTAAGTAATTAATTCCTCTGCTTTCGCTGATTCGGTATGGATCCAGATCGTTTCACCGTCATCAACCAAGAAAAGTTGTTGCTCAACGTGTCCCTGCGCATCTAACAATAAAGTTTGGGTCCATTGACCGGCGGGCAGGGTGGCAAGCTCTTGCGTCATCATGTCATTTAGCCACTTGATCCGGTCTTTTCCGGAAATTGTGATTACCGCACGATGAGATAAATCTGCCCAGCCATTTCCGGCAGCAAGCGCGCGCTGCTCTTGATTAGGTTCACCAAAATGCCAGATGGCACCTACATCTAAACCAGAGTCGACGAGGACTGCGCTCATGTACTAGTTAGAGAGCGCGGAACATGTGGCACAAGTGCCGTAAATTGCAAAGTGCGTTACATCAGTTTTAAATCCGTAGTCATCGGATAATTGTTGAACAAAAGGTGCTGCCGATTCAATTGGCGCGTCCCCAACCGATCCGCAAACTCCGCACACAAGATGAAGGTGAGTTAACTCCTCTGCAGCATGGTAGGTCGCGCCACCATGTCCAAGGTGAGTGTGTTGCACTAGGCCGACATTTTCGAGCGTTTCAAGGTTGCGATAAACCGTGGACAAGTTAATTCCGGGATGGGTGATATGAATCCTGGTTGCAACCTCCTCGGGGGTTGCATGCCCAAGATCGCGCACCGCCTGCAGCACAAGCTCGCGCTGGGGGGTTAAACGGAGTCCTTTTTCACGTAATTCATTCTGTTCAGCCATAGCCCTAGCCTAAACCTCTTCTGAGAAAGTGAACAAAGCCTCTATGTAATGCTCTCCAGTTATACCTAAATTCTGTGCATCCGGGGGTGCGGTTACCGGTTCAAGACACACTCCATCACTATCTTCGGTATAAACAACCCAATAAGGTGCATCAGATTCGACCGTTATTCGTGCCGCACCAGGCCAAACGACCGATGGGACGCCTTTGATATCCATGAAGACGTCATCCCATGGCTCTTTAGGCTGGGGAACAAACACTCCACTTGGTAGTCCATTATCACCGCGAACCATCATCCTGCCAGCCGTAAATTCAACTTCGGCTGCGTCACCACGTTCGAGTTCGCGAGGGAACCACGGATGAAATCCCAGCCACGCCGGTAAATCACAACCATTAGGGGTGTATTCCAAAGTCCACCGAACAGCGTCATCAAGAATTTCTATCGTTTGATCTACAACCGCCCGGTTATACGGCGCTGGAAGTTCCAACCTCGCACGTCCAGTACCGGTTTCTTCCCAAGAACTTGTGAAGCCATATCCGTGAATAGCGTGCGGCGGTGACCAAGTCGTTGGAAGGGTATGAACAATTCCAGACTCGCTGGTGATTAAACCTTCATCAATTCGTCCCGCCCATGGAGCCATCGCGTACCATCCCCACGACAACGGTGTTCCCCGAAATGGAACGGCAAACTGCAGATCCCGCCATTGCAAGGAAGCAATTCGTGCGCCTTGATCTAGGTCGATCGAAACTGATATTTCTGCACCATCAATATGTTGCATTACAAACCTTCTAACTCTTGAAATGTGGGTGGATTGGCTCCTGCGCGTGAACAGGTTATTGCAGCGGCGGCGGCTGCGCGTTGCAATATTTTTTCGAGAGTGGAACCTACAAGTTCGGCCAACCCGTACTTAACGATACCTTCGACGATGATCGCTCCGACGGTATCACCTGCTCCGACCGTATCTACAACTTCTACTTTCACTCCTGGAACTGAAACTTCGCCATCCTGCGTGAATCCATCGATCCCATTTTCGCCTTTCGTGACAATTACAAGTTGGGTCTGTTCGGTAATGAAGTTTTCTGCTGAACTCCTAAAGTCCATCTCGGGATAGAGCCAAGCGAGATCATCTTCACTCATTTTTATGACTGAAGAGATTGACGTCCACTTTTGGACAATCTCTTTATAACGATTGTGATCATTAACTACAGAGCTGCGAATATTGGGGTCATAAACTATGGGCGCTTTTACGTTTTTAGCCCAATTGAAAAGTTTTGTTGCGCCAGGCTCCACGATAGTTGCAAGAGTCCCTACATGAAGAACAGCAGGGGGGTTGAGTGGGTTTGGAAGCCACGATTCATCAAATTCAAAAGTTGCAGTTCCGTCTATTAAGAATTCGTATGATGCGCCACCTGAAGCATCTAGCGTGACTGTCGCTAAACATGTTGGATTGTTCGAAGTAAGTGTGAAATCGAGTTTGACCCCATCAGCCAAGAGTTCGGAACGAATCTGAGCACCGTAAGCATCAGTTGAAATTCCGTCAATAAAGTAAGAATCAAAGCCGAGCCGCGCGAGTGCTTTTGCGGTATTTGCTGGACCCCCTCCAACAATCGGCAATCGTTCACCATTTTTTGGGATGAGATCAATGAGCGCTTCCCCTGCTACCCAGACCGAAGTACTCACTCATTCTCTCCAACTCGAGCCAAGAACTCAGTGATAACGCGAATTCCAAATAGGTGATCTTCTACCTGAGGTAGTCCACTAATCAACAAGACACCCTGCAATCCGATCCCAATGACATTGAGCGGTAAACCTCCACCATGTATTGCATGTGTTTCCTCGGGCAAACCATATGTGTCATACCAATCTATTTCGGCTTCCTCGGCTTTAACGCGTTCGCGCATAGTTGAGTGACCAGTCGCCATCACGACGCGCGCCTTACGCGCAATCCACGATGGTTGCTCCGGTTTGGCACCAGGGAGAGCAGTGTGAAAGACGGTCCAATCACCCAATCGCACTTCAATTGATACTGCAAGTGATTCGCGTCTAGCGATATCTACCGCTATTTCACCAATTGTTACTGCATCTTTGAGGTCGCAATGTGGAAGAACCAAAATCTGTTCTTCGAGCTCTAATTGTGCGCTTGTGAAGCCCCCAGTTGTCATGTGCACACTCTAATAGAGAGCCTTAAACTTCTCGCCATGACTCATATCCCTTTGAATAAGACTGATCTGATGGTTCACCCTCTCTGCCTTGGCGGAAATGTATTTGGCTGGAGTGCCGATGAAGAACAATCATTTGCCGTCCTAAACGCCTACACCGAGCACCATGGAAATTTCATCGATACCGCAGATGTCTATTCAGAGTGGAAAGGGGGCAACACTGGCCACGACAGTGAAAGGATACTTGGAAAGTGGATGAAACAACGTGGTAACCGTTCAGAAATTGTTCTAGCAACTAAGGTGGCAAAACTTTCAACTCGCCCCGGACTATCGGCTTCAAATATTTTTGCAGCAGTCGATGACTCGCTTCGCGCTTTGCAAACCGATTACATCGATATTTACTATGCACACGAAGATGATCAAACCGTTCCACTGCGAGGTACGCTAACTGCTTTTAACGAACTTATTAAGTCTGGCAAAGTTCGATATATTGCCGCTTCAAACTACTCGGGAGCACGTCTGGCAGAAGCAATCGATATTTCCAAATCGGAAGGCTTTGCCCAATACATAGCGCTGCAAAATCATTACAACCTCTTAGTCCGAAAAGAATACGAAGAGGATGTTCTTCCAGTATTACTTGCAGAGGAGATTTCCGGGATTCCCTACTTTGGGTTAGCTCGTGGCTTTTTAACTGGAAAGTACCGCCCAGGAGAAACCGTTGAATCTGTGCGCGCTGGCGGAGTGGCTGACTTTCAAAATGAACGTGGTTATAAAGTTGTAGCGAAGCTTGAAGAGATTTCAAAATCGCATGGAACAACAATTTCCTCGGTTGCACTGGGTTGGCTTGCCCAGCAGCCTGGAGTCGCAACTCCTATTGCGAGCGCTCGCACCGTCGAACAATTAAATGAACTCGTTAACTTCACCACCCTCACGAGCGATGAAATTAACGAGCTCTCTGATCTAACTAAGTAAGAACTACTTCGTTGCAGTTGGTGCCGGTGCTGCCCCTCCAGCAGCACCTCCACCAAATCCACCCGCTGCTCCAAGAGCCGTGGTATCAGTGACCCGGGCAGCGTCGCCTGCGGTCAAAGAACTAGCCTGAGTTGGATCATCCAAAGTAATGGTCACGGTTGAACCCTTCACGGATTTAATAACGCCAGTGATCCGAGAACCGCCACCAAATCCACCAAATCCACCGGCTGCTCCAGTAGCCGAAGCCCCGGCGCCGGTCCCTGTCCCGAGTCCAGCACCTCCCCCGAATGCGGCTCGAAGGGAGGCAAAACCAGCGGTTGCAGATGTCGTTGTTGACTTAGTTGTTTCATAATGACCGTACCAAGTTCCAACTGAGAACAAGCCAACTATTGCAAATAGCAGAGCTAGCCCCTTGGTGTACTTGTTGGTCCATTGGAAAGTGCCCTTGGCGAGCTCTTCCTTCAGGTTGTCTTCAACCTCAGTCGCGAAGAGATCGAACTTCGGTGCGTCGGGAGTTATTTCATCATTCATAACGGAGTGCCTCGATTGGTCGTAGAGATGCGGCGCGTGATGCTGGGTAGCCACCAAAGAAGACACCGATCAAGATGCTCACTCCGAAGGCCAAGAAAACTGATGCTGGAACGATTACTGGCTTAGTGCCATAAATGGTGAAGTGGCTTCCGACGAACCCAGCAATCACCCCTAAAATTCCGCCCAGTAGCGACAATATCGTTGCTTCGATCAAGAACTGGGTCAAGATTGCGGATTTGGGTGCGCCGATTGCTTTGCGGATACCAATTTCGCGTGTTCGCTCAATAACGGTCACAAGCATTATGTTGGTGATGCCAATTCCACCAACAAGTAGTGAGATCGCCGCGACCATTCCAAGCAAAGTAGTGAATGTCTGTGAACTTGAAGACGCCGTACTCAACAAAGATGCCTGATTGAAAACACTGAAGTCCGCGGTCTTGCGACCAGTTATTCCATGCCGGGCATCCAAGATTGCTGTCAATTCAGTTTGAGCAGCTGTAGCCGTTGTCGACTTAGTAGCTTCAACCAAAATATCAGTCAGTGGTTGATTACCAGTGATCGTGTTTTCCATCGTCGTGATTGGAATCAATACCAAACTATCACCATCTTGGAAACCCGACGAACCTTTGACGGCCGTCAGCCCAATAACAGTAAATTGAATTCCAGAACATCGCATGGTTTGCCCAATTGGGCTGGCAGTGCCAAAGAGCGCTGTTGCCGTTGTTTGCCCAATAAGCGCCACCCGTCTTGCTTGGGTGACATCATCGTTCGTGAAATACGACCCGGACTGAATTGAAGTGTTGCTCGCTTCATAGTACGAGGGCCACGTTCCGTAGAAGGTGGATGGAGTTGAAGTATTAGTACCAACGACACAGGTTCCGTTTGTCGAGGCAATCGGGGCTACCTGTTTGATATCTGGCGCTTGGGTTTTATCAGTGAGCGCCACAGTATCGAGAATTGTCAGAGGTTTCTGGGTATTCGCGCTGGCTCGCGCTCGAAAGCCAAAGCCCCCACCACCTGATCGAACCTGCAAGGAATTTGTTCCCAGACGATCAAGCGAGCTCTGAATCGCCTTACTTGAACCATTACCAACTGCGAGCAGGATAATGACTGATGCCACACCGATCATAATTCCAAGCGTCGTAAGCGCAGTTCGAAGTCGGTTAATAAATAAACCGCGGAATGCAAAGCGGATTATTTCAAATACGCTCATGCAACGCGCTCCTTATTGATTTCGTCGCCAACGATTTTGCCATCGCGCATCCGAATAATTCTTTTTGCTCGGTGCGCAACATCGAGTTCGTGAGTAATGACCACGACTGTTCGTCCCGCGGCATTGATTTGATCGAAGAGATCAAGCAGATCGCCAGTCGATTTGGAATCAAGGGCGCCGGTTGGTTCGTCGGCCAACAGTAGCGCTGGTCGAGTGGCTAATGCTCTAGCTACGGCGACGCGTTGTTGTTGACCGCCAGACAATTCTGTGGGTTCATGGTTAACGCGATCGCCGAGGCCCACGACATCGAGCGCCACCATGGCGCGTTCGCGTCGTTCCTTAGGTTTAACCCCTTGGTAGGCCATCGGCAATTCGACGTTGGCAAGTGCCGATGTGCGTGGAATCAAATTGAAAGATTGGAAAATGAAACCAATCTTCCTACCACGCACAATCGCAAGATGGTTCTCATCCATCGACGAAATTTCGATACCATCTAGAAAGTACTTGCCACTTGTCATGATGTCGAGCGCTCCGATTATGTTCATCAGTGTGGATTTACCCGACCCCGATGGTCCCATGATCGCAACGTATTCCCCGGCCTCAATCGACAAACTGACTCCGTTGAGCGCGAATATTGATGCGTCTCCAACTCCATAACGTTTTATCGCGTTTTGGACTTCGATGACGGGTTGCTTATCAACCACCGAATCCACCGCCTCCACCGCCTCCGCCACCACCACGTCCTGCACCACCAGTTGCTCCACCGATGCCCGCGCCACCAAGAATTGATGGAACTCCAGAGAGTGAAGAGGAAGTACTGACAACAGGTGGAAGGGCGACAAGTTGACCGACTTTTAAGCCAGACAAGATCTCATCAGCCGAGTCGCCGACGATTCCAACTAAAACAGAAGTTGGAGTTTCAATTTGTTTGCCATTCACAGTGGTGACGACGTTGACTGTTGAGCGCGTTCCACGAGTAGTTACCGCGCGTGATGTCACAGAGATAGCATTTGGAGAATCAGCCACGATTACGGTCGCCGTTGCGGTCATTCCTGGCTTAAGGCCATCAACTTTGCCCGTGAGTTGGAAAGTAACCGAGTAAGTGGTTGCTCCACTTGATGTCGTTGGAAGCAGGGCCACGTTCGACACCCTTGCATCACCCGCGGCATTTGGAAGCGCCGTAAATGCCATGGAGGCACTTTGCCCCACGGCAATTTTAGCCACGTCAGATTCTGAGAATCCCGCCGTAACCTGGAGACCGCCAACATCCGTCAAAACAATAAATCCGGTTGCTCCCGTTGTTCCATTTGAAGGAGTTGTGCTGGGAGAGATTGTCGAGCCAACCAATGAATTAGAGATCGAGGCAACCTTCCCCGAAACCGGCGCAACTACAGAAGCTCCTTTGAGGTTCTTTTGAGCCGTAATGTAATTTGAATCCGCAACTGAAACCTGGGCTTCATCCACCGCAATTGTCGTTGAAGTCGTCGAACTATTGTTCTGCAACTTGTACAACTTAAGGGTGTTCTGCGCCGAGGTAATTGATTGTTGCGCAGAGAGAAGAGTTTGGGCGTTTTTCTTAATGTTGAGCGCCGCAGTTGCCTGGGCATCGGCGTAACTCTGTTGATACGTTGCAAGAGATTGTGCGTTCTTTTTAATGTTGAGCGCCGCGGTTGCCTGTGCATCGTTATAACTTTGCTCATCCGCAGTGATTGTCTGTGCGTCTTTCGCAATATTCTGTTGTTGCGTTATTAAAGCATTGTTATACGCAGTTTGCGCACTCACTACCGCATTGTTGTCAGCTACAAGCGTCGTACAATTCTGATTAATTGTATTAATAGTTGCGCAGTAACTTAAAGTAATTCCGTTGGGACTGTAAAGGCCCGAATAGTCATTAAATGTTAATTGTGCATTTGCCAAATTATTTTTAGCAGTGTCCACACTAGATTGATAAATTGTAAGATTTTGTGCCGTAGTTGCTTGATCGTTTTTTAACTTTGTTAAAGCTGTCGCAACCGTTTGGTTGTCAGTTGCCTCAGAAGCACTAATCAAAGTTTGCTGGTAATCGAGATTACTCTGCGCAGTCGTGACATTTGTGGTGTCAGTAGCTTGCGACGCAGCAATTAATTCCTGTTGATAAGCGAGATTGTTTTCGGCGGTTGTGACTGCAGCCTCGTCGCTCTGAAGTTGCAACTCCGTCGTCGCAGCAGCGGTGGTTTTGGCGCTCGTTAGGTTCGCCTGCGCTTGAACGAGACTAGCTTTAGCCTGGGCGAATGCACTTTTAAGGCTAGTTGTATCCATCATTGCGAGAACTTCACCGGCGCGGACTGAGTCGCCGACCTTGACGTTGATCTTGGCTAGCGTTCCCGCCGTTGTGGGAGCGAGCGCAATATCACTTGGGCTGATCACCGTCCCTGAAGAAGATACGGTGGAAGATACATCTCCTCGGGAAACAGTGACGGTCGAAAGCGCCACTGGAGCCGCCTTAGGGTGTAGCGACGAGTAACCCCAGAATCCGACCGCGGCAATGGCGACCACAATTATGAGGTTTATTGAGAGAATTCTTAGTCGGGATTTATTCATAAGAGCACCGTAGATAACGTTTTTGTGATTAAACCGCCATCTACCTGTTAATTCACTGTGAGTTAATTGGCAGGTCCCCGATGGTCCAGGCGGTGTCTTCATGACGGTCGATTACCCAGACTTTGTAGTCCGCGAGTTCTGGCTTGGTAAAGATTCCCGCCCCATCACGTCCTGCCACAACTAGCGAGGTGGCCAAGGCATCGGCCAATCCTCCGTCTGGACCAATCACAGTAGCGCTCAGCGCACCAATAGCAATTAAGCCGGTGTGGGGATCTTTGATGTGCGCCCCAATTTCATAGGTGCCAGATGTCGCAATAGCCCCTTCCAAAATATCAAATACCTTCACCACCTGAAAGCGATTTTCGGGGCTCCGGATTCCAATAGACCAAGGTTTGCCCTCCTCAAATCCGCCAGCTAATGAGAGATCACCTGCCGCATTGACCTGAATATTTTCAGCACCATGCCGCTGCAATATCTTGATGCAGTTATCCGCTGCCCATCCCTTTACATAACCCGATGGGTCGTAGCCCCCTTTTACACACCAAGGATCAAAGGAGCCATCGGTTAAATCCTTCGCTACTTCGCAAAGGTGCCACACTTCTTGCATCTGCAGGGACGCATCTTGAATCTTGAGTTCTCCGCGACGAATCTTTGAGACCTGCGAATCTGGCTTATATGTGGAAAATTCTTGATCGATTACCTTCACATATTCCGTGACTTCTGCGAGCCCAACCTCAAGTTCTGGCAGTCCGACTTTTGTCGATGCGACATCGATGAAGAGAATTGTTCCCCAAACATCAATTTCGGCAGTAGTGCGAACCCGCTCTGACAATTACAGGCCAGCTTTAGTCAGCGCGGACTGCAATGAGGCGACCCAGCCTTGTGAGGTGTACGAGGCACCACCTACACCTTGGATGTTTGCGGATTGCGCTGCCAAAGTTTCTTGAATCAAGTATGGAATTGCCTGTTGATTAATTTGTTGGTCACGGAAGGAGCCCGTGGGATATGTCAGCGCTATTGCATTTGTAATCTTGTTATTGACGACCGTGATCTGAACCTGCACTGGACCATAACGCGTATTTCCGTAGTCACCAGTAAAGGTGCCACTTACGCCACTCGATTGCGGAGTTGATGTTGGTGTTGGTGTCGACGGAGCGTGAGTAGCGGGAGGCGTAGTCTTAGGAGTGCTCGGCGTTGAACCACCAGAAGTTGGCTTCTTCGTCGGTTTTTTCGTTGGCTTTTTGGTGGTTGGCGGAGCAGGGGTGCCGGTCTTCGAAGTTGGAGTTGGAGTGGCAACTGGTGTATTTGTTGTCCCCCCAGACAGGGAAGTTCCTCCGCCAGACAGGGAAGTTCCACCGCCAGAAAGTGAAGTCCCTCCGCCCAGAGTTAATCCACTCGTAGATCCGAATTGTGGCGGAGTAATAGAAAGCACTGCGCCAATGCCACCAATAGTTCCACCAGCAATTAAGAAGAAGCGTTTACCGATCATTAGTTACTCCTTTAGATAACCGAATGGAATTCAAATTCTTCATTGTGAAAGCGATCAACCGGGATTCCCACGTCTTTGGCCGCTTTCCTAACAGTTTCTACTAATCCCGTAGGACCGCAGATATAAACATCTGACTCACTAAAAGCTGGAACAAACTTCTTTATGTAACGAGCGTCCATAGGATGCTGTTTACGATTTCCAACCAAATAGTGCACCCGAGCACCACGCCAGTCGGCAATAGCATCAAGCTCTTTTCGGAAAACAAGTTCTTCTTCGCTTCCAACGCGATAGAGCACATCAATCTCCTTGGTTGCATCGAACTCCTCGAGGAGCGCCCGCAACGGAGTAATACCCACGCCTCCGCCAACTAACACGATATGGCCGCGCGCCGCTTTAGAGGCAACAAAAGTTCCGTACGGTCCTTCGAAAAATACTCGTGTGCCGGGCTTGATATCCAACACAGCGCCCGATGCATCTCCCAAATTCTTGATGGTAACCCGCATAAAGTGTTCGGTTGGTGATGCTGACAAAGAATAAGGGTGGGAGATCCACCACTGACCAGTAGTTAAAAATCTCCAGCTAAAGAATTGCCCGCCTTGGGCATGAAGCCGATCCAGATGGCGCCCCCGCATCACAACAGAAACCACGCCAGGTCCCTCAACCACAACTTGATCTACACGCAAGTTGTGACGCAGTGAGCGCGCTACCGGTATTACAAACCGCCACAGCAAAATGACTGCCGCTGTCGCGATATACAAACCTTCCCAGTAAATCTTGTTTAATGGATGACCAGCAAACATCGGGCCGGTTAACACTTGATGCATAAATCCCAAAGCGACCGCAAGATATGTATATAGATGAATCGTCCACCACGTTTCATAACTCATCTTTGCGCGAGCCTTCTTATACGAGGTCACGCCAGCTGCCATCATCAAAAGAAAACCAATATCTGCCGGAATCATCCATGGGTATTTAAGGGTCATCCGCCAAAGCTCGGAGGCGGTTGAAATCCGATCCCCGCCCGCATAGCCAAGGCCGACTAAAAATACGTGCAACAAAATTAAATACAAGGACCAAGGACCTAACTTGCGATGCCACTTTACTAACTTGTCATGGCCGACCGACTTTTCGATCCAGGGAATACGTGACACAAAAACTAATCCGACGAGTGCGAAGTAAGAGCCGGCAAGTGCCGCTAATCTTGATATTGAGGTGATGGACGAGTAGACCCCGGCCCAATCTCCTGAAGTCATACTGTCGAGCTCTAACGCGAGCGTTAGTCCGAGGCCGACTCCTAAGATGATGGAGCCCCAGTCGGCATTGATGCGATGGCCGACAGCCAACTCACGCTTATTTCGCTTAACTGCCATGCCCCAATGTAACCTTAAAGTTATGAGGGTTTGTGTTTGCATTTCCTAGTGTAAGAATTTGAACTCACGTGGAGGGACACGCGGATGGACACCGCCATCACACGTATCACATATTGACCACGCCATGG
>CAIYQS010000243.1 GCA_903928395.1 uncultured Actinomycetes bacterium
GAAACTTTTTTTAAAAACCAACACTCCTTCCCAGTGAGAAGTAGGAAGGCCATAGAGCAAAGAGAACCGATATGGGCAATATCAGAAAGACGACGGGAATCATGAGTGCAATTTCTGCTTTTCCGGCCGACTCCATCAACTTGGAGCGTTGCTCGTTGCGAACCTCTTCTACTTGACGATTCACTACTTCAATCAATGGTGACCCGCGTTCAATGGCAATCGTCAATGAGTCACAGAAGCGCCTGACCATCGTTGATTGAATTCGCGCACTCACTAAATCAAGCGCCTGGGCGAAATTGGCACCCTTGTGTATTTCAGCTACCGCATCCCGCAACACAATTGAAAATTCGCCTCGCGTTCGCTGACTAATATTACTTAGCGCAGTTGCGG
This sequence comes from uncultured Actinomycetes bacterium, assembly GCA_903928395.1. GTDB lineage: Bacteria > Actinomycetota > Actinomycetes > Nanopelagicales > Nanopelagicaceae > PALSA-747. The sequence continues at coordinate 391 of CAIYQS010000243.1, forward strand.
GACTCTGATTTCCTGCAAGTAAGATAGCAAATAATTCAACGACCATCGGAAATTCCAACTCTATGAGTTCTCTAGATTTCTTCCGTTGAACTTTGTAATTTATCCCGTTATATCCTGTTACAACCTCAAATTGAAATTCATCCCACAAAACCACGATCGCTATCGTGAGCACTGGGGATACGGCCAGGAAAGCTAGCAGGCCCCTCACGGCTGTTCCGAAACTAGAAAGATTCGGGGAATGGACTGAATTCGTCCGACTCGGGACATCCACAGGTAGGCCAACCCACTCATCACCACGCCGCTGAGAAGAATTAAAATTCCAGTACCAGTTGAGAAAGCTTGAACGGTGCTCGGTTGTGAGGAGAGGATTACAAGTAGTATCCAAGGCGCAATAGCCGCAACTAAAGCGGAGTTCTTTACCCATCCTAATTTGGCATCGATCTCACTACGAACTGAAATATCGCTCCTAATAAAATCTCCCAAAGTCCGAAGCGTTACAGCTGTGTCACGACTGCCGGTACCGCTAGCAAAACCAAGAACTTCACAGACTTGATCAGCCACCGGATCATTAAATGAGCGTTTGATGAATTCAAGGACCAATTCGAGATCATTTCCTGAAATTAAAAGAGAGTGACATTCTTTAAAGATTGGTCGTGAAACCTCTGGACCTCTCATGGCCAAACCAGTGAGTGTTTCTGCGATCGACATTCCAGAACGTAAGCCTGAAATCATGTGATCCAAGAGTTCGGGCCACAACTTTCCTAACTTTGCACGATCGTTTTCATGGCGGCGTTTATGGATGAAGTACGGGCAAAGCGCGCCTAGAAGGGCAAAGGGAATGGAAACGATTTTTGTACCGACAATGAAACCTCCGAAGATAAAACCGACCAATGCAAAAATGAAGGAGCGGCTATATTTGAAGCCATTCTTAGATGTCCAGCGAAACCCAGGATCTTGAGTTGCTAAAAATGCACCGATTTCATCAAAATCAGCGCTTTTCCGCGAATAGACACCCATCAACCGAGCCAATTGGATCCGAGGGAATGAAAAATCCTAGCTGGATCTCCCAATCCGACTTCGTATTTTCCATTGCAATAGGTGTAGATGGGTTCGGTTTCCGCCCGGTCATTTTCGATCCGCCCGGTCACATACACAATTTCAGAGATTCGTCTTTCACCCGTTTCGCGAATGATTGTTGTATGAACGATCAAATCAATTGTGGAAGCAACTATGGGTGCAACAAAGTGATGGGAAATGTTTTCACCTGCCAGGAGTGGAAGCGTCTGCAATTTTGCTATGGCTTCTCGCGCAGAATTAGCGTGGATGGTCGCCATCCCGGGAAGACCGGAATTCAAAGCAATCAATAGGTCAAGGGCTTCTGCCTCTCGAATTTCGCCGACCACGAGATGCGAAGGTCGCATTCGGAGCGCTTCCTTTATCAACTTTCGTAATGGTATTTCACCATCTCCTTGCAAGTTGGCTGCTCTCGTTTGCAGCGCGACACAATCAGGCAGGAGTGGCTTAAGTTCGAAAACTTCCTCGATAGTGATCACTCGACTCTGAAATGGCGTCGAGCTTACGAGAGCATTGAGGAGTGTCGTCTTACCAGCTTGAGTTGATCCGCTTACCAAAATATTGAGGCCCGAGCGGACTGCCTGTGAAAGGTAGTCGGCGATTGGCTGCGTCATGACACTAAGCTCAGTTAGATCGCTGAGTGACTTGCCACGAATCAGATGCTTTCGAATATTGACTGCCCAATGAGTTGCGGTGACATCAGGGATAGCAACGTGAAGTCGACTTCCATCTGGCAATCTGGCATCAACAAATGGATGGGAGAGATCGAGTCTACGACCGCCCCACATAAGTAACCGCTCTACCAAGTCCCGAACTTCCTGCGTGCTCAGCACCAAATTCGTTAATTGGCTAATCCCCATGCGTGCAATAAATATTCGGTGCGGCGAGTTAATCCATATTTCCTCGACTGTTGGATCGGCCATTAGATCAGCTAAGGGTCCAAATTCATTTACAGTGTGATTCACGTGCATAGAAAACTAGATCTCTGGTGCCTTCTCGTTTCTCTCAGGAACAGGCTGGGGATAACGTTTTCATGTGGACAACCGGAGCGAGATCACCCACCTTCGGCCGTTGAGTAAAAGGATTACTATGGAGTGTGATCAGCAAGCAGCGCTCGCTCAGTGGTATCGCAATCTCAGCGATTGGGCTACTTCTCCTCACCAGTTGCGGCGCTCCATCCGGCGATGCTCGACCTCAAAATAGCGATTTAGTTGCAGGAATTAATCTTTTAATTTCTAGTTTTGGTGCGAACCATCCCGAGTTGATTAATTGGAAACTCCCGGAGGTCAAGGCCCAACTTACGCAAAAGTTGCCTGTCGGTGTAGATACTGAAGCCGGATGGCTCCTGCGTTGGCCAGCTGCGAAAGCTGGGGAGCTTTCTCAAGTAATCATTCCTTGGACGCTGCTGGGCCAATACCCCTCTAACCCGCAGCCATTCTTCGTAAATTACAAAGGCGGTTCATTGGTTCCGCAAGCAACAACAACGGATCTCGTTACAACAATCACCAAAACCGAAATGTTGGGAGATCAATACTTTGGAGCTGTTATAGGAATCCGAGAATCCAAGGTTAATCCACAGTGGATTATTTTCACCACAGTTCCGTACTTACCCGTCACCGATCCTGCCTACGGTTTTGCTACAGTCAAGAACAAGCACTGGACCGTCATTGATTTTGGGACAGCTCTTGTCGGATGCGGAACCGTTCCGCTCAATGTCGAAAGCGAATTTGGTTATCAATGCCCGTAAGCCTTACCCGTCAATTGCATAAGTTTTCGCCACGCGCCAGTGTGTGGGAATCTCGCCTCATAAAGAAAACTTCTAAGGCATCCGCTTTTTTAACTGCTGGAATACTCATTTCAGCCACCTTGGGTCTCGCTGCATGTGGCGCTGCCACGTATTCCGAATCATCGGGACTACCCAATATCAAACTCACTCCAGGTGCGATCAATCCTGCCGTTACTCAATCCACCATCCGTTCAACAATTTGCGTCTCTGGATGGACGGCTACCGTTCGCCCACCAGTGACCTACACAAATCAACTTAAATACAACCAACTTCATTCGGGGTACAACCTAAATGGCGACATGAACATGAAAGATTACGAGGAAGATCACATCGTTCCGCTGGAAGTCGGCGGAAATCCAAGCAGTCCGCTTAATCTCTTTCCAGAACCCCGCAACATCAGGTTGGGATCCTATGTAAAGGATCAACTAGAGAATCGAATCCACCAACTTGTCTGCAGCGGTCAAATATCTCTCAATACCGGCCGATCCGTTTTTCTGACCAACTGGGAAAAGGGTTATCAAAAATATATAGGTCAGCTGCCTTAAATCTTAAAACCAAAAACTTCTGCAACCGCTAACACGCTTTCGGTTCCATCATGCCAGCGCTTGGCGTATTCAATGCCAGCGCTTGGTTTGGGGCGCTCGCGGGCAACACGACGAAGCTCTGATTCAAAAGTATCTGGCGTGATATTAATGATCGGAACTTCTCCAGCATCGGTAGGTACGTAACTCATAACAAGTCTTCCGGCAGCCAAAGCTTCTATCGGAAATACTCCGATCACACCTAAAAATTGGTCTATCACTAAATCAGCCTCTGTCATGGCAGCAGGGACTTCCGAGTGTTTGAGGGTTTGACCAGTCGCAAAAAAGCTCTGGTAAGAAATAACGCCTTCGTCGTGAAGTTTTATCAAAATCGGCTCAATCAGATCTGCCGACTTCAACCACGAGCGACTGGGCAGAAAAAGGACACGTAACTTCTGGTTTGGATCCGGAAAAATAGGGGAATTTAGTGCGATTTTATAAAAACTATCAAAATCAATAGTAACTGGAAGCCAATGCGCATCTGGAAGGTCGAGGAGTAGATCCTTTGTTGTAACAAATATTGGAATTTTCTGCTCTCGTAGAAACGGAACGAGTTCGATATTTTCAGCGCGACGCGCCCTCATCTTTTCAAGTTCAGTACTCTCTTCGTGAAACGGAGAAAAAGAATTTCGCTCGGCGTGCGCTTTCGTATCTCGGATATCACTCCCGTGAAAAATTACGCCGTACCTCTTTCCCATCCGAGACATCAACTCAAAGTCTTCTAGGATTTGATTTCGTCCATCTTTCGCGTTGAGCAATCGAAAAATCGGCCGTAAGGACTCGAACAGAACAATGTCCTTGGTCTTTGCAACATCGTCGGCGAGCTTTTGGCGCTGGTTAAAATCGAGCCATTGGGTCCGATTGAGTGCAAAATCGCTGGAGAACCACTCGTTAGCGAGATCAGCAGAAATGCGAAGAGACTGAGATTGAATTCCAAACTTTTGAAAGGCGCGACTCCAGAGCGTGGCTTGGTTAGCTGAATTGGTCGGACCGATCAAAATCGCTGGTCGGACTCTAAAAGGTGAGCGAAGGAATCGAATAATTTTCCTACGTTGCGATAGCCGGCGTAATCTGGATTCGCGCTTATAACGAATTTTCCATTTATCGAAGCGCGCTCGTTGAACTTTACTGTGTCTACGATAAACTGTTTGTAACTTGCGCAAGATTTTCACGGAACAAGTATCTCAGTTCAAGTGGATCAACTTCTTACTTTGGGCAATTATCCCCGAGCTTCGCGCACCGATTCATGACCATAGTCTTTCAGGCGTTCGTGAGCTTTCCGAAGTTGCAATTCGAAACTTTTTACCGCGGTATCAAATGCGGCAAGATCATTAAATGCTTGTCCATCAGATCGAATAAAAGGACCACTACCCTGGGAACTAAGAGTGACTGAATGTGATGTCTTCCCAAAACGTGGGTTTGGCTCATGAATGATTTCGACCTTGATACCATCGATTACGACACCAAAACGTTGCAGCGTATGAAGCTTATCTGAGGCGATGGAGCGAAAATCTTCTGCGAGTAC
>CAIYQS010000244.1 GCA_903928395.1 uncultured Actinomycetes bacterium
ACTGATTTACGTTTGGAATCGCCATGGGCGGGCCGATACATTGAGGATGACGTTGACGAACTCTCTGAAGATGAGATTGCAATGCAATGGGAATACAAAGTTGATGATCCAAAGAACCCAAGGACGTCGGGCTGACATATGGCTCGCCAGGAAGTTACACATGCAAAACGTGTAGTAATTAAAGTTGGTTCATCCACGCTAACCGGGTCTGCGGGACATGAACTTGATGAAAGTGCAGTTGAAGCTCTTGTACATGTTGTTGGAATTTTGCGCGCTAAAGGAGCTGAAGTTGTGCTCGTATCCTCTGGTGCGATCGCTGCTGGGCTCGCGCCTCTTGGTTTGAAAGTGAGACCTAAAGACTTGGCGACGCAGCAGGCTGCAGCTTCGGTTGGACAAGGTCGCTTGATCGCTAGTTATAACCGTGCCTTCGATCAGCACCACATCATTGCCTCACAAGTTTTACTCACCATTGACGATGTGGTCCGGCGTTCCCATTACCAAAATGCACAGCGCACGCTCTTTCGATTGATTCAAATGGGAGTTGTGCCAATTATTAATGAGAATGATTCTGTAGGAGTTTCCGAAATTCGCTTTGGTGATAATGATCGACTTGCGGCTCTGGTGTCGCACTTGATCGGAGCAGATTTACTTGTGTTAGTTACAGATGTTGATGGTTTATATGATGCTCCACCATCCCATGCGGGAGCAAAGCGAATCTCAAGCGTGCCCGATGTCAGCCGACTAGGCGACATTGAAATTGGGGGAGTTGGTTCCTCTGGCGTTGGAAGCGGGGGGATGGTTACCAAAATTGAGGCGGCGCGCATTGCAACCGGTGCAGGTGTCAATATGTTGCTGACGACCTTAGCGCTGTTGCCCGAAGCGCTCCACGGTGCAGATGTCGGGACGATCTTTAAAGCACGAACCGATCGCAAACCATCGCGGCTGCTGTGGTTGGCTCATGCGGCGACTCCGCACGGAAAATTGCTGCTGGACGCTGGGGCGACTATTGCTATTAAAGAACGTGGAACCTCTCTGCTTGCGGCAGGCGTAAATGGCGTTGAAGGCGAATTCATCGCAGGCGATACGGTTGAACTCTTATCTCCTGCGCGAGAAGTTATTGCCCGGGGGTTAGTAGCTTTTGATTCGTCAGAAATTCCCGCGATGCTCGGAAAAACGACTAAGCAATTAGCTCATGAACTCGGCCCAGAATACGAGCGCGAACTGGTTCATCGCGACGATCTGGTTCTTCTCTAGCCAGATGCCCGCTTCTAATCAGATAAGGTTGGACTATGGCCGCTATCTCACGCGATGATGTTGCACATTTAGCCAAATTGGCTCGTATCGAGATGAGCGAGGCCGAGTTAGATCACCTTGCGAAAGAGTTGGATGTAATTCTTGGCGCAGTTGCCAGGGTCCAAGAGGTTGCAGGAGCAGATGTGCCCCCGACTTCACATCCGATTCCAGTGAACAATGTGGTTCGTGAAGATGTCGTTCGACCTAGCCTGACGCAGCAAGAAGCCTTATCAGGAGCTCCTGCCCAAGCCGATGGCCGTTTTAAGGTCCCACAAATTTTGGGAGAAGAATGACCTCGATTCGCTCGACTGCCTCGGAAATGTCTGCGGCCCTTGCTGCTGGAACTATTACCTCGGTGGAACTCACCGAAGCACACTTTGCGCGGATCGAAGATGTTGATTCCGATGTACACGCATTTTTATACCTAGATAAAGCGGGTGCTTTAGCCCAAGCAGCGGAGAGCGATGCAAAACGCAGTCGGGGTGAAGCGCAATCACCCTTGTCAGGCGTTCCGCTGGCGCTGAAAGACCTGTTAACTCAAAAAGGAATCCCTACGACATGTGGATCAAAGATGTTGGAAGGTTGGCGTCCTCCTTACGACTCAACGGTCGTAGCTAAACTCAAGTCGGCGGGCGTTGTGATTTTAGGTAAGACAAATATGGATGAGTTCGCGATGGGCTCATCTACCGAAAATTCTGCGTATGGTCCTTCCCATAATCCGTGGGACTTAACCCGAATTCCGGGTGGCTCGGGAGGTGGATCCGCAGCAGCGATTGCGGCATTTGAGGCTCCACTCGCGATCGGCTCTGATACTGGTGGATCAATAAGGCAACCGGCCGCCGTCACGGGCACTGTTGGAGTTAAACCGACGTATGGTGGGGTTTCGCGTTACGGGCTCATTGCTTTCTCATCCAGCCTCGATCAAGCGGGTCCTTGTGCAAGAACAGTCTTGGATGCCGCGCTACTTCACGAAGTTATTGCCGGACACGATGAAAGAGATTCGACTTCAATAAACGCGCCAGTTCCTCAGGTCGTTAAAGCGGCTAAAAAACTTGATATTAAAGGTATGAAAATTGGTGTTGTTAAAGAGTTGCAAGGGGATGGCTTTCAAGCCGGTGTCCTGGAGCGTTTTCATGACGGATTAGATGCACTGGTCAGTGCGGGAGCAGAACTCGTTGAAGTTTCATGCCCAACTTTTGATTATGCACTCGCCGCTTATTATTTGATTGCGCCGAGCGAATGCTCTTCCAACTTAGCGCGTTTCGATTCAATGCGATATGGAATTCGCGTTGGTGATGACGGGGTGCGCGGCGCTGAAGAAATTATGAATTTAACGCGTCATGAAGGTTTTGGTCCAGAAGTAAAGCGTCGAATTATTTTGGGAACTTATGCGCTTTCTTCTGGTTACTACGACGCATATTACGGTTCCGCACAAAAGGTCCGTACCCTCCTGATGCGTGATTTCAATGCAGCCTTTGCACAAGCCGATGTTCTTGTTTCTCCAACCGCGCCAACAACAGCATTCAAAATTGGCGCCATCGAAGATCCACTTGCCATGTACCTCAACGACATCGCAACTATTCCGGTCAATATGGCTGGGATCGGTGGCATGTCATTGCCTTGTGGCTTAGCGCCTGAAGATGGATTGCCAGTTGGTTTCCAGATCATGGCGCCTGCCATGCGAGATGACTTGATGTATCAAGTCGGAGGAGCCTTGGAGGCAACGCTGTTAGCAAAGTGGGGCGCACCGATTTTGGATCTTGCTCCAGTATTGGCGGCAAAATAATGGCGCTTAATTACGATCAAGCGGTCGCTAAATATGAGCCGACCCTCGGCCTTGAAGTACACGTTGAGCTCAATACGCATTCAAAGATGTTCTGCTCCTGCTCCACAGAGTTTGGTGCTGAACCCAATACCCAAACCTGCCCCGTCTGTTTAGGGCTTCCAGGAGCGCTGCCTGTTGTAAATGGCAAGGCGATTGAAAGTTCTATTCTCATCGGACTTGCACTTAACTGTTCTATTGCTCCGTTCTCGCGCTTTGCCCGCAAAAATTATTTCTATCCAGATATGCCCAAAAACTTTCAGACTTCACAGTATGACGAACCGATCTGTGTCAACGGATATCTCGATGTGGAAATTGAAACCGACGAGGGAGCAAAACAATTTCGGGTAGAGATTGAACGCGTGCACATGGAAGAAGACACCGGAAAATCACTTCATGTGGGCGGCGCTACCGGTCGAATTCATGGGGCTGATTATTCATTGCTTGATTACAATCGCGCCGGTATTCCACTTGTTGAAATTGTGACCAAAATTGTTGGTGGTACTGGCAAGTATGCACCACAGGTTGCTCGCGCTTATGTGACAGAACTTCGCGATATTTTGCGTTCACTTCAAGTTTCAGACGTCAAAATGGAACAAGGCTCCATGCGTTGTGATGTCAACCTTTCTCTTGCACCAATCGGTTCTGGAGCATTGGGAACTCGCAGCGAGACAAAAAATGTTAATTCACTTCGTTCAGTAGAGCGCGCAGTTGTCGGCGAAGTTGTCCGACAAGCGAATCGCCTTGAGACAGGGGAGCGAATTGTTCAAGAGACGCGTCACTTCTTAGAGGAGAGTGGTCAGACTCGCCCTGGTCGCTCTAAAGAGCAAGCAGAGGATTATCGTTACTTTCCAGAGCCAGACTTAGTTCCTGTTGTGCCTAACAGTGAGTGGATTGAAGTGTTGCGCGCGACCCTTCCCGAGAAGCCTTCCATTCGACGCAAACGCTTGCAGGATGAATGGAATGTTTCTGATAAAGAGATGGCGTCCCTTGTGAACGCAGGTTTACTAAACGTTGTTGAAGCAACAATTTCCCTTGGAGCAGATCCTGCTCGTGCAAGATCCTGGTGGCTTGGTGAAATTTCGCGCTTGGCAAATGAAAAAGAGGTTGATCCCATATCGTTAATCAGCGCCAGCCAAGTAGCTGAAGTAATACAGCTGATCGAGGCAGGTGAACTCACAGACAAACTAGCCCGACAAGTTGTTGAGGGCGTTATTGCTGGAGGAGGAACTCCTGTCCAAGTAATTGCGCAACGCGGATTAAAAGTTGTGTCAGATGATAGCGCGTTGATGATCGCAATCGAAGCTGCGATTGCAGCGCAACCAGATACTGCTGATCGAGTACGTGGTGGAAATATTCCAGCCGCCGGCGCACTGATTGGTGCAGTGATGAAGGCAACTGGCGGACAAGCAGACGCGGCAAAAGTTCGGGAGTTATTGCTTAAACATTTAGGCAAAGGAGAATAAAAGGTGACAGAACCGAAAAATCCGATGAAGCCTCGCTCCGGTTTGGTGACTGATGGTTTAGAACGTGCACCTGCTCGCGGAATGTTGCGAGCTGTTGGAATGACCGATGACGATTGGGTAAAGCCACAGATTGGTATTGCTTCCTCATGGAACGAAATCACCCCATGCAATCTTTCGCTTGATCGCTTGGCTAAGGCGTCTCGAAAAGGCGTCATTCACGCTGGCGGATTTCCAATGCAATTTGGAACCATCTCGGTATCTGATGGCATATCAATGGGCCACGAGGGAATGCACTTCTCGCTGGTATCCCGCGAAGTAATTGCTGATTCTGTCGAGACGGTAATGCAGGCAGAGCGACTCGACGGAATGGTTACCTTTGCCGGATGCGATAAGTCGCTACCTGGGATGATGATGGCCGCCGCCCGTATTGATGTTGCTAGCGTATTTGTTTATGCCGGTTCCACTCTTGCAGGCCAAGTCGACGGCAAAGATGTCACGATCATTGATGCCTTTGAAGCTGTTGGAGCTTGTGCCCGAGGATTGATTAGCCAAGAAAAGGTGGATGAAATTGAACGCGCAATATGTCCTGGTGAAGGCGCATGCGGAGGCATGTATACCGCTAACACCATGGCTGCAGTGGGTGAAGCTTTAGGCCTTTCATTGCCTGGCTCTGCCTCACCTCCTTCGGTTGATCGTCGTCGGGATGACTACGCAGTTAAAGCTGGCGCTGCCGTTGTCGAACTCATTCGACTAGGAATTACAACGCGCGACATCTTGACCAAGAAAGCCTTCGAAAACGCGATAACTGTTGTGATGGCACTTGGCGGTTCGACCAATGCGGTTTTGCATTTGCTTGCAATCGCTAATGAGGCAGAAGTTGAACTTGATTTGGCAGATTTTCAACGGATTAGCGAGCGCACGCCGTTGCTTGGCGATCTCAAACCATTCGGAAAATTTGTGATGACCGATATTGATCGGGTCGGTGGAATTCCGGTTGTACTTCGTGCGCTACTTGATGCGGGTTTCTTGCACGGTGATTGTTTAACCGTGACCGGGAAAACCATGGCAGAAAATCTTGCTGAATTAACTCCACTAGATCCCGATGGGGATGTATTGCACTCCATCAAAAATCCACTTTCGGCTGGTGGCGGAATCACAATCCTGCATGGAAGTTTGGCTACCGATGGGGCGGTGTGTAAGACTGCTGGAGTAGGAGTTGATTTCTTTGAAGGTCCGGCGCGAGTTTTTGAGCGGGAACAAGCCGCGATGGTTGCACTTGAAAATGGAACCATCAAAGCTGGTGACGTTGTTGTAATTCGCTATGAAGGTCCAAAAGGTGGACCAGGAATGCGCGAAATGTTAATGATCACTGGGGCGATCAAAGGTGCTGGACTTGGTAAGTCCACACTCCTACTCACTGACGGTCGATTTTCTGGTGGTAGCACTGGACTCTGCGTTGGACACGTCGCTCCCGAAGCAGTAGATGGTGGCCCAATTGCATTCATCAAAGACGGGGATTTGATTCGCATTGATATTGCGAAGCGAACTCTCGATCTGTTGGTCGATGAGTCCGAACTTGCAGAACGGCGTAAGCACTTTTCACCAATTCCTCACAAATATCGGCGTGGGGTGTTGGCCAAGTATTCAAAAGTTGTTGGCTCTGCCTCAAAAGGTGCTGTCTGCGGTTAGGAGTAGTGAGACTGTGTTCTCATATTTTGAGATGCACATCTCAGGGGTTGACTAGGCGGGCTCTTCACGCGAGAATTACCTCATGACATCATCAGTGGTGATTCGAGAGCGCGCGATCTAGTCTGACTAGATGGTGCGCTACCCCTCAGTGGAAACTGAGGGGTTTCGTATTTCACGACCGAAATTTGTTTTCTTGGTAGCACCGAATGATTCACCTAAAGGATTGACCCAACGTCAGGAAGGAGATGAACATGTCAGATCAAATCACCGGAGCGCAGTCCCTCGTGAAGTCCCTTGAGCACTCAGGCGTAGATGTGATGTTCGGAATTCCTGGGGGAGCCATCCTTCCCGCTTATGATCCCATTTTTGATAGCTCTATCCGCCACATTTTGGTTCGGCACGAGCAAGGTGCTGGGCACGCTGCAACTGGTTATGCCCAAGCCACAGGTCGCGTGGGAGTCTGCATCGCAACTTCTGGTCCGGGTGCCACCAATTTGGTTACACCGCTTGCCGACGCTCAAATGGATTCGGTTCCAGTCGTAGCAATCACCGGCCAAGTCGCCGCGGCTGCTATCGGCACCGACGCCTTCCAAGAAGCAGATATCCGGGGCATCACGATGCCTGTTACCAAGCACAACTTTTTGATCACCGATCCGCGCGATATTCCGCGCGCAATTGCAGAGGCATTTCATATTGCTGGAACTGGCCGTCCCGGCGCTGTTCTCGTCGATATCGCCAAAGACGCGCTCACAAAGATGACGGATTTCAACTGGCCAACCAAGGTTTCACTCCCTGGCTACAACCCAATTTTGGATCCAACTCCAGAATCCGTTCGCGACGCTGCAGCGTTGATCGCCGAATCCAAGAGTCCGGTGCTTTATGTTGGTGGCGGGATTATCAAGGCAAACGCTGCGGCAGAATTACTAAAGTTGGCCGAACTCACTGGAGCACCAGTCGTTACAACGCTGATGGCGCGTGGCGCATTTCCGGATAGTCACTCCCAACATTTAGGTATGCCTGGAATGCACGGAACCGTTGCGGCAGTTACTGCGCTCCAAAAGGCGGACCTGCTCATTACGCTCGGTGCGCGTTTTGACGATCGCGTGACCGGAAAGCTTTCATCTTTTGCGCCCTCTGCAAAAGTGATTCACGCAGATATTGATCCCGCCGAAATCGGCAAAAATCGGATCGTTGATGTAGCACTCATCGGTGATCTCAAGGCAACTATTAATGCGCTTATTCCAGCACTTAAGGAGAAGTTCAAGAATTCTCCGCCAGACCTCACCTCATGGTGGCTGCAATGCAATAATTGGCGCACCACCTACCCATTGGGGTTTGACGAACCCGATGACGGTTCAGTTTCGCCTCAATATGTGATTCAACGTTTGGGCCAAATAGTTGGTCCCAATGCAATCTATGTTGCAGGCGTCGGACAGCACCAGATGTGGGCTTCGCAATTTGTTAAATACGAAAAACCACGCACCTGGCTTAATTCAGGGGGCCTAGGAACCATGGGCTATGCAGTTCCTGCAGCGATGGGTGCCAAAGTTGGAGCGCCAGATACCGTTGTCTGGGCAATAGATGGGGACGGATGTTTCCAAATGACCAACCAAGAACTGGTGACCTGCGCGCTCAATAACATTCCCATCAAAGTGGCGATCATCAATAATGAATCGCTCGGGATGGTTCGGCAATGGCAGACGCTTTTCTATAATGAACGCTATTCCAATACAGATCTACACTCAAAGCGCATCCCCGATTTTGCAAAATTGGCGGAAGCAATGGGTTGTGTTGGTCTTCGCTGCGAGAGCAAAGAAGATGTAGATCGCGTGATCAATGAAGCGATGGCGATTAACGATCGACCAGTTGTCGTTGATTTCAGCGTGCACCGTGATGCGATGGTTTGGCCGATGGTTGCCGCTGGAACTTCCAATGACGATATTGTCGTTGCGAAGTCCATGGCTCCGATCTGGGATTCACAGGAGTTATAAATGAGCACACATACGCTTTCGGTTCTCGTTGAGAACAGCCCAGGAGTCCTGGCAAGAATTGCTTCGCTCTTTTCTCGGCGCGGTTACAACATCGACTCATTGGCAGTTGGTCCAACAGAAGATCCCAATGTATCCCGAATGACCATCGTCGTAAATGTTGAAGGACATGCGCTATCTCAGGTTATTCAGCAGACGGACAAATTGATCAATGTCCTGAGCATCATTGAACTTGATCCAATCGCATCTGTACAGCGCGAACTACTTCTCGTAAAAGTTGCGACGACATCTGAGACGCGCTCGCAAGTACTTGAAACTGTGCAACTATTTCGCGCCAAAGTCGTTGACGTCGCGCAGGACGCAGTCACCATCGAAGCGACTGGCAATAGCGAAAAAATCCAAGCGCTACTTCGCGTATTGGAGCCATACGGCATTAAAGAATTGGTTCAGTCTGGGCTTGTTGCAATGGAGCGCGGATTAAAACCAGGAAAATCACATCACCCGGATCACGACTAAGAAAGGCAGACCCACAAGTGGCTACCCAATATCACGATGAAGATGCAGATCTATCGATTATTCAGTCAAAGAAAGTTGCCGTCATTGGTTACGGCTCGCAAGGCCACGCCCACGCTCTTTCGCTTCGCGACAGTGGAGTAGACGTTCGAATCGGTCTCGCGGAAGGCTCTGCTTCACGAGCGAAGGCAGAAGCCGAAGGTTTACGCGTCCTTTCCGTCGCAGACGCAGTGAAAGAGGCTGATGTTGTAATGCTTTTGGCCCCAGATCACGTCCAGCGCCACATTTACAACGATTCGATCAAGCCCAATCTAAAGCCTGGCTCAGCACTCTTTTTTGGCCATGGGTTCAATATTCGTTTTGGTTACATCAAGCCAGAGTCAAATATCGATGTTGCAATGGTGGCGCCTAAGGGACCTGGCCATTTGGTCCGCCGTGAGTATTCAGCTGGACGCGGTGTTCCTGTACTCGTTGCCGTTGAGCAAGACGCGACTGGAAATGCCTGGCCGTTAGCCCTTTCCTATGCCAAAGCAATTGGTGGACTACGTGCTGGTGGACTCCTTACCACCTTCACTGAAGAGACCGAAACCGATTTATTTGGCGAGCAATCAGTTCTCTGTGGGGGTGCATCGCAACTCGTTCAATACGGATTTGAGACTTTGGTTGAGGCCGGATATCAACCAGAAGTTGCTTACTTCGAATGCCTTCATGAGTTGAAGCTCATTGTTGATCTGATGTACGAAGGTGGAATTGCAAAACAACGTTGGTCGGTATCTGACACGGCCGAATACGGTGACTACGTTTCAGGTCCTCGGGTAATTGATCCTCGAGTTAAAGAGAACATGAAGGCTGTGCTAGCAGATATTCAAAATGGCAGTTTTGCACAACGCTTTATCGACGATCAAGATAAAGGCGCTCCCGAGTTCAAAGCGCTGCGCGCAAAGGGTGAAATTCATCCCATCGAAGCTGTTGGACGTGAACTTCGCAAGATGATGTCTTGGGTCAAGAGTTCATCAAATGATGATTACAAGGAAGGCTCTGCATCCCGTGGGTAAACCGATCGTACTTATTGCAGAAGAGTTAAGCCCCGCGACCATCGAAGCGCTCGGCCCCGACTTTGAAGTTAAGAATTGCGACGGCGCTAATCGTGATGAATTGCTTGCTGCGCTTGCTGCTGGCGTTGACGCAGTACTTATCCGTTCTGCAACCAAAATGGACGCCGAAGCGATTGCCGCTTCTAAAGGACTTAAAGTTATTGCGCGTGCTGGTGTCGGAGTAGATAACGTTGATATTCCAGCGGCGACAGCAGCGGGAATCATGGTGGTCAATGCTCCAACTTCAAACATTGTCAGCGCAGCTGAATTAGCCATCGCTTTATTGATGGCTTCTGCTCGTTATATCTCACCTGCAAATGCGGCGCTTCGAAACGGCAAGTGGGCACGTTCTAAATACACAGGCGCAGAACTCTTTGAAAAGACGCTCGGAGTTGTTGGTTTTGGAAAGATTGGTCAACTCGTCACTGCTCGGATGCAAGCCTTCGGAATGAACGTTGTTGCGTACGATCCATATTTGTTGCCTGCACGAGCGGCGCAATTAGGAGTACGTCTCGTTGAGCTCGACGAATTGTTGCGAATTAGTGATTTCATCACGATCCATTTGCCTAAGACCAAAGAGACAGCGAACCTTATTGGCGCAGATGCCCTAACGAAGGTGAAACCTTCGGTACGCATTATTAATGCCGCGCGAGGTGGCGTGCTCGATGAGGCAGCTTTATACACCGCTCTAGTCGAAGGGCGCGTGGCTGGAGCTGGATTGGATGTTTTTGCAACAGAGCCATGCACGGATTCGCCACTCTTTGCCCTTGATCAAGTTGTGGCGACCCCTCACCTGGGTGCCTCTACTGACGAGGCTCAAGAGCGCGCTGGAATCGCTGTCGCTGTTTCTGTTCGCAAAGCACTTGCTGGAGAACTTGTTCCTGATGCGCTTAACGTAAAGGGTGGCGCAATCCACGAAGAAATTCGTCCCTCACTTCCTTTGGTTGAAAAGATGGCGCAGATCGCCACAATTCTCGCTGGTGAACTTCCAACGTCACTTGACGTCGAAGTTCGTGGTGATATCTCTGGTCATGACTCGTCTGTTCTTGCTACCAGCGCTCTAAAAGGTGCGTTGATTGCTGTTGGCGCTGAATCTGTCACATATGTGAATGCTCCGGGACTTGCTGCCGAGCGGGGGATGACGTCCTCGGTGACAATAAATCCCGAAAGCTCGGAGTATCGCAGCATGATCTCACTTCGTGCAGCGCTGCCTGATGGTCGTTCGATCATTGTTGATGGAACTCTGATGGGGATTCGTCGCGTTGAGAAGATCATTGCAGTGAATGGTTTCGATCTCGATCTACCGCCAACTGAACACTTGCTATTCCTTGAATATTCAGATCGGCCAGGTGTTGTTGGCGCGGTCGGAAGTTTGCTCGGAGCCGCGGGAATTAATATCGCAGGCATGCAAGTTGCTCGCAATGAAGCCGGCGGCAGAGCGCTAATGGCACTTAATATTGATTCCACGCTCTCCAGTGAAATTGTGGCCTTGGTGCTTAAGGAAGCGGCTGCTGATCTTGTTCGTACAGTGAGTTTGGTTTCGTAATGAAAAAATTTAACTTAGCGGTTATTGCCGGAGACGGAATCGGACCAGAAGTTGTCGCTGAAGGTCTCAAAGTTTTAGACAAGGTAGCTGCAAAATATGCGCTCACTTTTTCAAAAACTCATTACAACTTGGGGGCCGCTCACTGGCATGCCACCGGTGAAGTCCTGAGTGACGAAACCATGGCCGAAATTGCTAAAAGTGATGTGATCTTGCTTGGCGCAGTAGGTGACCCAACAGTTCCGAGCGGAGTGCTGGAGCGCGGACTACTCTTGAAGTTGCGTTTTGCTTTCGACCACTACGTCAATTTGCGTCCAGCCAAACTTCACGCGGGTGTTAATTCGCCTTTGGCAACGCAGGCATCAATCGATTTCATAGTAGTTCGAGAAGGCACCGAAGGTCCCTACTCCGGCGCCGGCGGAAGTCTTGCTTTCGGAACCGCTTCTGAAATTGCAACCGAGGAGTCGCTTAATACCCGTCGTGGTGCAGAGCGCGTCATTCGTGATGCGTTTAGTAGAGCTGCACTGCGGCCACGTAAAAAATTAACCATGGTGCACAAGAACAATGTTCTCGTTCACTCTGGGGGATTGTGGACTCGGACATTTAATGAGGTAGCAAAAGAGTTTCCCGATATCGCTACCGATTACATGCATGCGGATGCCGCATCAATGTTCTTTGTGACTAACCCAGAACGTTTTGATGTTGTTGTGACCGACAATCTCTTTGGAGACATTTTGACGGATATCGCCGCCGCTATTTGTGGTGGAATCGGATTAGCCGCATCTGGAAATATCAATCCAACCAGAGAGTTTCCATCAATGTTTGAACCGGTTCATGGATCTGCACCAGATATCGCTGGCAAGTCGCTCGCAGATCCAACCGCAACCGTGATGTCAGTTGCAATGTTGCTATCACACCTGGGTGAGCACGAAGCGGCTGCCGATGTGGAACGCGCAGTTGCAGCGGATCTACTCACTAGAGGCAACGTTAAGCGAAGTACTATTCAAGTCGGAGATGCATTGGCAGGAGCTATCTAAATGAAAATCAACCTCAATCCAAATTCACACCCAGCGAGCGATGCAGATCGCACCGAAAAAATCGCGGTTGGGGGTTTTGGCAAGTATTACACCGACAATATGGTGATTGCCGAGTGGACTGAGGCCGATGGCTGGGGTGACGCAGAGTTGAAGGCATATGGACCGCTGTTAATTGATCCTGCTACTTCGGTTCTGCACTATGGTCAGGAGATTTTTGAAGGACTTAAGGCTTATTCCCAACCCGATGGTGGAGTGAGCCTTTTCCGACCAGAAGCTAATGCGGAGCGTTTTCGAAAGAGCGCAACTCGACTTGCGCTTCCTGAACTTCCGATTGCGGACTTTGTAGCGACAGTAGAGGCTCTCGTCCGCCAAGATCGCGCTTGGGTGCCAAAAAATATTGGTGAGTCTTTGTATATTCGCCCGTTTATGTTTGGAAGCGAAGTTGGGTTGGGGGTCCGCCCAAGTAATCGCGCCACATATTTAGTTATAACTACTCCGGCTTCGGCGTACTTCAACCCTGGTAAAGCTGTGACGGTTTGGATTTCCACCGAATATGTCCGCGCTGCTCCCGGCGGGACAGGTTCAGCAAAAACTGGTGGCAACTATGCGGGATCGTTGCTGGCTCAAAAGCAAGCTGCTGCAGAAGGTTGTGATCAAGTTGTTTGGTTAGATGCGATTGAACGCAAGTGGGTTGAGGAGATGGGTGGAATGAATCTCTTCTTCGTTAAAGGCAGCGGCGCAAGCGCCACAGTCTTCACTCCTAAACTCACCGGAACTTTGTTGGCTGGAGTAACCCGTGATTCAATTTTGACCGTTGCCCAGGATCTGGGTTACAAAGTTGAAGAAGGCGCCATCTCTACGGATCAATGGCACGCAGGCGTCACCTCTGGCGAAATCACGGAAGTCTTTGCCTGCGGAACAGCTGCCGTTATTACTCCAGTCGGTGCGGCAAAGAGTGCTCAAGGAATCTGGCCAACTGGCGACGGAAATCCTGGTCCAATTACTAATCAAATTCGTGAGACGCTGCTTGGAATTCAACACGGAACTATTGAAGATAAACACGGCTGGAACAAGCGAGTTTCCTAATGCCGGTTTCTGATGTTTTTCATATATATGACACCACATTGCGCGACGGTGCGCAGCAAG
>CAIYQS010000245.1 GCA_903928395.1 uncultured Actinomycetes bacterium
AATATCAAATGGAAGTCATGGGCCCCTCTACGAGCTGTGGGTCTAGGAATTTACTCACAAAATATGTGTGACCCTGACTGTGCGCAGGGTAAAAGAGTAGAGATTCCAGTTAAGGTTATATTAAGCGAGCCAGTTGAATACAAGGGGAGAAGAATGCTGCGAACCCTAGATATTTCGTCAGTTAAGGGTCGAGAGTTACCGAATGGCACCCTCGGTTTCTCATGGGACGTTTCTGAATTTGCCCTGATGATGAATTGGAATGTAATGCGTCCATGAGTCAATATGAATGGTCGAATGATGATCTGAGTTCGGGTGGTAATTGGGACTCGCGCATTCTAGGTTCGATTGCTACGAATCTAACGCAGTTAAAAACTTGGGACCAAGCAATCAAAGAACTTGTCCAAAATGCCGACGATGCCAAAGCTACAGAAATCTCATTTTCTATCTCTGACACAGGAATCACTGTTTTCAATGATCAACTAATGACTCATTGCGAATATCCAAACGAGAAATATACAGCTTGTAATTTTGAAAGTGAATCAAAAAATGATTTCTGTGACGTGCATGCAATAAAGACATTATCAAGTCAAAACAAAAAGAAGAATTCTGATGCAACAGGAAAATTTGGAATTGGATTTGTGTCTGTATTCTTATTTACCGACCAGCCCGAGATTTCATCCGGGAATCTCAGAATGATTTTCTTACCCGCAGAGGATAGAATTCCCGTTAAATTAGTCTCGGAACACCAGAACGGAACAAATCTCTATTTACCTTGGGCTCAGGATTCAGAATCTCAAGTGCGAATAGGGTTAGAAAAACCAGCAATTGAATTAGAACAGATTCCTGGAATTGTTAGTGAAATAGTAGATTCATGCATTAGGTCATTTATTTTTGTGAGAAACTTGCGGAAAATTAGAGTATCTCTTAATTCCAAAGTAGTCTTGCACTTAACACGACAAAAAAATGAAGATGAGATAATCATTACTGATAAACTTCAATCCAAATCAACAACATGGCTTCTACTAAAATCCGACAGTAAATCGGAAGCTACTTTAGAAACATTACGAAAGAGTGACCCAAATTTCGAATCTCGCCGTACTTTATTTGAAATTCTTATTCCAACGGAGATTCAGGACGGTTTTTCAGGATTGCTTTACGCGACTCTCGCCACAAACCAGCGGACGTATTTACCTTTTCACGTAAATGCTGATTTCTACCCTGATACTAGCCGTAACAATCTTTCATTCAAAGATCGAGGAAATGAGCGAGATCCAGCAGCACTTTGGAATAGATCCGTAATCTCTCAATGCGCTAGATTTGTTGCGGGAGAAATACCAAAAATACACGAATTAGTGGGAAACGCAATAGTTTGGCAAATGTTTAAAGGTAGTTATGCAATATCAAAGCAAAAAACTGGAGAAATAGTCCCAGAATGCTTCAATGACTTTTGGATAGAACTCAAGAAAATTGGGAGAATCACCAGCTTAATTGAGAATCAAAATAATGTTTATTGTCTCCCTACAGAAATCAATCTTTTGGTACCCCACAATAAGAAGCATTCTGCGGTGATGAATGAATTGGACTTGTCATACCAGATAGAGACCGATCCGATTTATTTGGAGATTTGTCGCGAATTAGGTGCAGTGAGTATTAATCAAAACGCAATTTCAAAATCATTGATGAAAATGAGAAGTTCTGGACAATTGAGTGATTTTCTCGTTGACAGTGAAATAGCAGATTCTTTGTTTTCTTTGATTGAGAAAACTTTACAGACTGAAATTGGTTTAATTGATGAACTTCAAGAATTGTCTATTTGGCCCACGTTTAAACACCAATTTAGAGATTTTATCTCTCTTAATAGACTGCCAGATGGCCTAGATCAGGGAATATTTTCATGTCTTTTTCCTAATTTAGTGTTGTCTTCAAAAGTATTTTCGAGTTATCCATCGTTGCAGGACGAGTTAAACACAATAATGGGTGACGCATTGGTCAGTTTTCTTAGGGAAGAAAGTACTCAGAATAGCTTCCTAACTAATGAATTTTTCAAGGACGACTCACAAGCTGCATTTGATTTTCTCTTTAGATGCTTAGTCCCCGATGCATTGTCGGTCATGTCAATAGATCGCTTGCGAGAGATGGAAATCTGGCCACACTCAAATGGACAATTTATGAATTTAGCAAATTCTACTCTCCCGGGCTCTTTCGTCGATCCTATTGGGGTTGGACAACTTATTGATCGAGGTCGATTGGGAGAATTGGCTACCAATTGTCTAATTAGAAACTTGCACGTGAAGGAGATGTCTTTAAAGGTTTATGTCCTGGATTTGCTACCCACATATTTCAGCACAAAAACTCTTAGTCCACTGAGTGCCCAAGAGTTAACTATCCAATTTGTGGATAATCAGCAAGATTTAGACGAAACCATGCTAGAGAAATTGAAAAGTTTCCCAATTGTTCTCACCCAAGGTTCTAAAGTTGAAATCCCAACTAATTGCTTATACCCGAGTGAATCCCTCCAGAAAATCTGCTCAGATAGGTTCTTCAATTTTGTAGACTTAAATGTTTTAGGTTCACTAAAGTACAAGTCTGGTAGCCAACTGGAAAGCTTTCTTCGAAAAATTGGAATTATATTTGATCCAACTTTTGGTTTGCTTGTTTCGTCTTGGGAACAAATACAAAATGATAGCACCGTTAAGTTTAGTGGTGAGTTCCTTTGCTCCTGTAAAGGATGTTCGCAAGACCGTAACTCCTGATCTAAAAAAATGCGAAGGTTCAAAATTAATATTAATATCGCACGCAAATACTAAATCAGATATTCATAAAAATATATCTGAAATGTTAGAAGAATTAGTTGAAGAAAATATAGATCAAGTTATAATTATTTATTATATAATATCATTAAAAAGCGATAAAGTATTTGGAGTTTTATCAATGACATGTGAAATAATACCAA
>CAIYQS010000246.1 GCA_903928395.1 uncultured Actinomycetes bacterium
CCTGATTGTGAGAAATCACCAGGACGCCTTTCTTTTGCTTTAATTCGTTAACGATTTGTAGAATCTTTTCAGTTGATTGTGAATCTTGAGCACTGAATGGCTCATCGAGCAGGTAGTAGTTAGCCTCTTGGCTAAGCGCGAGGGCCAAACTCACTCGTTCTTGTTGGCCGATAGATAGTTCCGTCACTTTTCGTTCAAGCAAATCTTTAAGACCCAACTGCTCAATAAGGTAGGAATTATCCGCAATCCGCAACTTTTTTGGTAAAAAATTCAGAACCTGATCTACCGTAAATGCCAAGGTAAAGGAGCGACGTTGTGGAGCCACAGATCTGAGGGCTGATTGCTGTTTTGTGTTTAAGTTATCAATATTGATGCCGTCAATCTCGATATCTCCAGCGTCCGGCATTAGCAGTCCACCAATTAATTGAATCAACGTGCTTTTACCGGCGCCGTTAGGGCCAGTCAAAAGAATAGTTTCCCCTTGGTTTAGGTGAGCGCTAAATTCTTGATAGATGACATGCGATCCGCGCGTGAAAGAGATCGATTTAATGTCAATCATGACTCACCCACGATGCCCGCCGAACTCGGAGCAAGATGATTAAGGCTGGAGCACCAAGTAGGGATGTAAGTAACCCGAGCGGGATTTCATTTGGTTCAAATAACGTTCTGGCGAGTAAATCCGCAAGAAGGAGCACGATGGCCCCGATAAGTGCGCTGAGTGACAACATTTTGCGGTGTGCGGGACCAATTAATAGCCGAACAATGTGTGGCACCAAAAGTCCAATGAAAGCGATCGAACCAACAGCGCTTACAGATGCACCCACTAAAAATGCGAGCCCAATAATTGCGTATAGCCGTAAACGCTTGGGGTTTACGCCCATATAGTGAGCTGAACTTTCTCCGAGAGAATAAATATCAAGTCTTCGTGAGACTAAGAAACAGATGATGATCCCAATTTCGATGTAAGGGGCGATCATCCCGACTGTTGCATTATTTAGTAGCGTCAACGATCCAAAATCCCAGAAAGTAATCGATTGAATTCCCGGCTTTGGAGAGGTTGAAATGAGCAGCCCCGCGACAGAGGTCAGGATGGCCGATATCGCAATTCCCGTTAATAAGAAGCCAAAACCCTTGCCTGGAGCCAACCATTGAACAAGTAGAGCGGTTAGGGCGGCGGCAACTACCGCCGCAGCGACATTTGAACGAGTTCCATATGCCGAAGCTCCCGAGGAGATAAGGGCGATGGTTCCTAGTGTTGCGCCGCTCGACAATCCTATGAGCGTGGGCTCTGCCAAAGGATTGCGAAAAATTCCTTGCGCGACTGCTCCTGCTACACCTAAACCCGCACCAATAATTACCGCACCGAGAGCCCTTGGAAAGCGGACCTGCCACACGGTTGTGGCGTCGACATCATGTTTTCCAATGAGTGAGAAGACGGAACGGTGTAATTGCAAAATTCCAACATCTAGCGATAGCCAAAAAAGAAAAAGAAGCAGTGCAAAGCCGCAAATGTATATAAGTAACTTTCTCACAATTTCGCCGCCGCGATCAATAACGGCCGAAGTTTTTGGGCCATTGGCACCGTCCGAGGACCAAATGAGAGCAGCAATGAATCATCTACCGTTACAACTCGGTCGTGTTGACCAGCTGGAGTTTCTGCGATTCCGGGAATTTGAACGAGTCCTTTGATCCCGCCCACTGATGCCAACCCTTTAGTCATGAGTAGTAAAACATCGGGTTGCAATTTGATTAGTTCTTCAGCGGTTAAGGCGTTAAAGGGGTATTTGAGGTTTGCAGCACCAACATCTATGAATCCATCTGCTCGCAATATTGAGTCAGCCCCTGATCCAGGTCCACCAATTAAATAAATCGATGCAGTTCCACGCAGATAAAGGAAGGCAACTTTGATACCAGTCTTTGGGGCTTTAAGTGAACTTACCTCAGCTTCAAGTTTCTTACCTGCCAATGGAACTCCAAGAGTTTTGGCAATTAAATTTTCCTTGGCATAAATGTCAGCGAGTGTGAATGCACTTGGCACCAGGACAAGCGGAATTTTTGCAGTTTTCAAAGTTGCAATTGCCGTTGCCGGAGCCCTGTTTGAGTCAATAAATATCACATCAGGGTGTTGAGAAAGCACGGATTCAGCGGAAACTTGCATTGCCGATTCGTCGATTGGAATATTTTTGAGCTCAGGCATTGTAGATGCAATGTCTCGTCCAACTAAAATGTTTTTGTATCCCAACGCTGCGATGATCTCGGCGGCACCATTTGCTAATGCAACCACGCGTTTAAATCGCGGTATTTCAGAACTCTTTACTACTGGAAGCGAGATTTGGGTGGCATTTATAGAAGACACAGCGGCCTGTGCTGTCGGAGAAAAAGTGAGTATGAGGGTGCAGATCACGCTTGCACTGATCACCCGCGACTTCACCCGCGTATTCTGTCATGGATTTATCCGACATGGACGATGAAGTTGTCGGAGCGAAATAGCTGACTTTCTTTTACATTAACGCCATGAAACTGAAGTTAGCGATCCTGTGGCTTTCTTTAACGGTTATTGGAATGGCTAGCGCCGCCGCCGTTACTGGCCAACACGGTGAAGTTTTCTCCGCCTCTAAAGTAAATAGCATAAAGCCAGGGGAAACGATAACTGTTTCTGGTAAGAAATTTGATATCACTGTTGGCGTATATATCGAAATGTGCCAGGTAGTTCCAGCGGGAATACTCCCCACAGTTTGTGGTGGTGGAGTGAACATGGCTGGCTCAGGAGCAGCATCATTTTGGATCTCATCAAATCCTCCAAGCTATGGGAAGAACTTAGCCATTCCCTTCAAATCAGGCGGCTCCTTTTCGGTCGGGTTGAAGGTTCAACCAATGATCGGCAAGGTCGACTGCCGTAAGGTGTCGTGCGCTATTTACGTACGTGCCGATCACACAAGAACGCAGGATCGTACTCACGACTTAAAAATTCCAATTACTTTCGCTAAATAAATCACACTACAGAGAAGAGAGAAATATGAAGAAGAAGTTTGTTGCTGCACTTGCTGTAACGCTTGTAGTTGTTGCGGCTCCACTTGCGAACGCTAAGGCCACTGTAAGTGCAACACCTACGAAGAATCTGTCACAGAAAGGTGCAGTAGTATCCTTCAAGTTTTCAAAATTGCCTACTAAAAATGGTCTTTATATTGAGGAATGTATGGCTCCTTCTGTGAAAGGTGCGACGCCAACAGTTTGCGACTCTGATCAGTCGGTCCAAGCTTGGGTATCGGGTGTGAAGGCGGATCTTGCGCAAGGCGCAACTTCAGCAAAGGGAAAGGTCAAGTTCAAGCCAGTTCCATATTTTACTAATGGAGATTGTGTTCATACTACGTGTGTCTTCTTTATTACCAACGATCACAACGCTGCAGGGGACAAGTCACAAGATCAGACAATCCCATTTACTTTTAGCGCGAAGTAAAAATTTAAATATAGATTAACGCCGAGGCAGAGCTCGAAGCCCAGCAAGCGCAAAGTTCACAGCGCTCTGGATTTCGAGCTCTGCGTCATTTCCGGCGTCAATTCGAATTGATGCGGCGTCCGTTACGCTCGCTAGAAGTGCAGAGGCGATTCGAATATCAGAAAGTCCGGCGGCTATTAGCGACTCTTGCAGCGGAGCCATCATTCGGCGGTGACCCAATAAAATCTCATCTTTTCGATCCGTAGGGGTGTTAATCGTGTTAAGGGATTTAACTAACATATGACGTCCATCAGCGACGTAACGCAGACTCTCAACAACCCAAAGTTCGATTCGCTTAAATGGATCTGCTTCCCCCGACACAGCATCTCCTAAACGACGTGTGTAGTAGTCCAGTTCCTCTAAGACCAAATCCGCAACAAGGTCAGCGCTAGATGCGAAGTACTCGTAAATGGAACTTCTTGCTAAACCCGCTTTGGCTGCAACTGCTGCAACAGTGATTGATTCGGCGCCGCTCGCTAATGCTAATTCCATCGCAGCGTCCATAAGTTGTTGCCTGCGCAACTCTCTGTGCAACGCGACCGTCGCTGCTTGAATCTTTGGCATAAGGCGTTAAGTATCTCACTCTTTTTCACATGGCGATTAGTTGAAAGTTCAATTACTATAACAAAACCACTGAGAGATAGGTTAGATAATGTCTGATTTACTCCATATTGAGGTAAGTCCCCAGGGCGATAACTCCATTTCTCGCGCCATCTCCAAAGAGTTCATGGCGGCATTCAATGAGAAAAATCCGGGAGCCGTAATAGTTTCTCGCGATCTTGCCAATGACCCGATTCCCCACCTTGATGGCGAAACTATCCTCGCGAGCCGGACCCCCGAAGCTAATCGATCAGAAACGATGCAGGCTAAACACGAATTTAGGCTCAGATTAGTAAATGAAGTAATTGAAGCAAAGCACATCTTGATTTCAACTCCAATGTGGAACTTCTCAGTGCCGTCTGTCTTGAAGGCATGGATTGATCAAATGATTGTCTCTGGAGTAACCAAAGTGACTGGCAAAGTAACAATCATCATTTCTCAAGGAGGCTCTTATGCAGAGGGTGCCCCCCGTGCTGGTTGGGACTGGGAAACAGGTTACCTGAGGCAAGTGTTCACTTCGATAGGGGCAACTGATGTGGAAATTATTTTATCTGAATTTGGTTTGGCAGGAATAGTTCCTGCATTAGCCGATTTTATCGATCGCAAGCACGCCTCAATCTCAGCAGCCAAAGAAACCGCGAAAGCAAGGGCAGCCGCTTAGATCTTGACTCGCCTTTGAAGATCAAAAATCCGTGATGACACAACTGTAAATAGTGTCATTGCGGTTCCGGTTAATAAATATGAACTTACTTTTGTGTGAGCAGCAGGCGCTAACCAATCAAGTAACAGCGCACCAATTAATTGCCCAGTCACACTAAATAGCATGAAATTAAGTGTTCCCAATTGCTTAATCGTGTAGACGCCTACCGCAATAAATACAACACCGATCGACCCACCTAAATAAACTAACACGCCGTGTGGGAAATGCCCGATAGATCCCCCCCGCGCCAAATTAATCGCTAGCGCAATCGCTAAAACTATCGAGCCCATGAAGAAATTAACAAAAGTGGTAGCTAACGGCCGTTTCGAAATGACATTCATTCGCCCATTGATGGCTGCCTGAAAAGCAATAACAACACCAACTGTAACGGCGAGAATAATTGGAGTGAGTTTGAAAGTAGAACTGTCTAATTGGGGGAATAAAGCAACAGTAACTGAAAATAGCATTACTAAGGCTGTTATAGCGCGTAGCCAAGTGACCCGGTGCTTTCCAGAGGGCGATATACCAAAGAAATCAACAACCATCGATGAAAGAGTTTGACCTCCAACGGTACAAATGGTGAATATCGCAACACCAATCGTCGGAACAACACTGCTTTGAATTGCCACATAGAAACCGCCACCCATACCGCCAATTACTTCCGAGGGTCGCAGGGTTCGATGTTGCAAACCCTTCCAAATGTTTTGTAATCCCATTCGGTCCGGCGAATGAAAGAGACAAATGGCAATGACAAATATCCATCCACTTCCAAATGAAATCAAAGCGGCCGCTATTCCGTTGTGAATATCTGATGAAAGTTGGCCGTTAAGCCTAGATTGAATAGAAGTTAAACCACCAACAATTGAAGCTAGAAGCGCAAATAGCATGGCTTAAGGTTAATTGACACAGGGGATGCCAGATCCTGCAACGGAGGTGCCGTTCGCAAGATGGGCATAATTGAATTTTGTCGCGCTTGGTTTTGGCGTTGCTTTCGACGTTGCTTTCGCGCTTACGCCAGGTACTGGTGAGGTAGTTACCTTGGGAGCAGGATAGAAAAGGTCATGTACAAATTTGCGGACTGTCGGAATGCTGATCAGGTTAACGTCTTGACCGTTGCGAAGCGCATAACCTTCAATTGGGAGTGTATAGAATTTAATGTGGCCTCCCGTGAGCGCCTTTGCTTGTGGCAAGAAGCCGAGAACATCCCAACCGGCGTCAATGACAACATCTTTTTTGGCAACAGTGAGTAAAGATTGCAACTTTCCTAAATCCCCAAAAATGCCCTGGCTCCGGAATTTGGTGATCACTCCGGTTATAAATGCCTGCTGCCTGTGTGTGCGATCGAGATCTCCATTTGGTAGACCATGCCTCTGTCGAACAAATTCAAGCGCTTGTACCCCTGAAATTGTTTGGACACCAGCCGGGAAAATTGCGCCAGAATATTGCGCGTCATTCACGGCACGGTTCAGACAGACCTGGATTCCACCCAATGCCGTAGCTAGATCGTAAAAACCCACAAGATTGACTTCTGCAAAGTGGTCGATTGGGACACCGAGCAATGCTGTAATTGTCGAAATCGTGGCTGCTCGACCAGCATCACGACTTTGGTGTTCTCGAGCCGGATTTGGAACGCCTTTTTTGATGAGGGCGTTTTCGGAGTTGTACTTAGCTAGACCGTAAGCTTCTTTGATTTTCTGCATACCCCATCCAGCGACACTGACGTAGTCATCACGAGGGATAGATATAGCTACAGCGCTTTTTCCGTTGGCAGGTATGTGGATCAAGATCATGGTGTTGGTGTTGTAGCCGCCAACCGCAGAACTCGAACCGACGTGCATTAAGTCAAGAAGTGCACGTGGCAAGTTATTACCGTTGTTATCACGGCGGGAATCCAAGCCCAGGAGCAGAATATTTACATCGCCTCCGACGGACGTTTTATCGCCCTTGAGGACATTTGAGCGAGGAATGGCACTTCCGGCGGTTTTATCAAAGAAGTAGAAGCCGAAGGCAAGGAGGGTTATGGCAATCGAAATGCCCGCGGTAAATCTTCGAAAGCGCATGGTGGGAATCTTACCGACTAGAGTCTTGGCATGGATGACGTCGGCGCTCTCGCCCTAGTGGGATCGGGTGAGTATCTGCCCGGAATGGCAGAACTTGAAGGAGATTTACTGAGAAGCGGCATAGAACGTGGAACGAGTAATCGTTACGTGCAGATTCCACTTGCCGCAGGTCGAGAAGGTGTCGAACGTTTACGATATTGGCAGGAATTGGGAGAGGCGCAAGCAGAACGCCTAAATTCTGAGCAAGTCTTTCTACCAATTTATAGTCGTGCGGACGCCATGCGCGAGGATTTCGCCGCAATGATTCATGGGGCGGGTCTTATCTACATCTCTGGCGGAGATCCCTCCTACTTAGCTACCTCTCTCATTAATACTCCAGTGTGGGATGCAATTTCTACTTCATGGCGAGCAGGAACTGCCCTGGCTGGTTGCAGCGCCGGAGCGATGGCGCTTTCTGCGGATATTCCAAATTTTCGCAAGCAGAGCGAGGTTGGAACCCCGGGACTCAATGTCTTACCCACAGTACGAACCATCCCGCACTACAACAAATTCTTTGGCTGGATCCCGGATAGCGCTGCGAAGCTCATGGTGCGTGCACCCGAAGGAGTAGCAGTCATAGGCATTGATGAAATGACGGCGGCCGTATTGGGGCTAGACCCGCGGACCAGCTACAAGCCACTGGTATTTTCAGTGCACGGTACTGGCGGCGTGCATGTATTAAGAGGACCGACGACTCACAAGTATATTCACGGGGAATTGGTTGACCTTCATTAAACTGTTGTAATGCTTCAGAAAATTAATACATTCAACACCAATCTCGCGGCCAAAATAACCTCGGGTGTCGCAACGATGTGGTGCGCATACGCGTTCGCTGCCATTGCGTTGATTTCTCTGCCTGCTGCCCTCAAAACGGGTGACCTTATTACGATTGTCGCTTGGGTTGCTCAAACATTTTTGCAACTTGTTCTCTTGTCTATCATCATGGTTGGGCAAAACGTTGCTTCAGCTTCAGTTGAGAAGAAAATTACCGAGACTCACGCCGCCTCGTTAGGTGAATTTGAGCTGGCGAAAGAAGCGCGCTCGCTTAACCAGCAGGAGATAGTTGAATTGAAGAGGATTGCCGGGGATATCCATCGAGTTCTGAAGGATATTGAACCCAAGCTTTCAAAATGAAATCTCGATCCACCTTCAGCTATAAATATATTAAGAGATTCTATTTAGCTAGATTTATTTCTAATCTTGGAAATGGCATGGGTCCAATTGCACTCGCTTTTGGAATTTTACATTTGCCGCACGGGAGTGCGAAAGAGTTAGGCTTCGTGCTTGGTGCCATGACTGTTTCGATGCTCTGCATGTTGCCTTTTGGTGGGGTGATTTCTGATAAATATGGCCGAATCAGAATTTGCGCTTATTCCGATATTATCGGTGGGTTAGTGTTGTTAGTTCAAGTATTTTATTTCCACCTAGGCCATGTGCCACTGGGTGCTCTGTTATTTTCAAATATTGGTTTTGGTCTCATGTGGGGACTCTTTTGGCCATCAATAGGCGGGGTTCTTCCAGCGATATTGCCAGAGGAGAAATTTCAACAAGGGATAGCCATCAATCAATTTATTGGTAACTTTGCAATCATCTTTGGAACTGCAGTTGGGGGCTACATAATTACCGCCTTCGGTAGTACCATCGCGCTCTTTGTAGACGCGATCACTTTTATATTTTCCGGGATACTTGTTTTTACATTCAAAGGTCTTACCCCGCGCAGAGATGCAACTGGAACTTCCATTCGTGAGGATATGCGGGAGGGATGGCGAGTATTCATCTCATTTCCATGGATTGTCATCACCGTTGCGGGGTTCTCCTTCCTCGTGATGGCCTGGTCTGGAGCGCAAGACGTACTTGGCCCTGTTATCTCTTTGAAGCATTTTCACGGCGCGAAATCCTGGGCGCTAGTAGTTACTTTTGAATCAATCGGATACGTGGTTGGTTCTCTTATCGCAATAAAAATCAAGATTAAGTACCCGATGCGCTTTCTTACTGGCATATCTTTTACGTTGATACTCTATTTATTGTTGCTTGCCAGACCTGCCCCTTTGCTAGTGCTTGCAACTGGTGCATTTCTTTGGGGAGTGACCTTGGATCTGTGGGGAGCGCTCTGGGGTACCGCTTTTCAGCGAACTATCCCCAGAGAGGCGCTATCTCGAGCCTCAGCCTTTGATGGATTAGGGACTTTGTTGCTTCGACCGGTTGGATTAGCCATTGCTGCCCCGCTAGCCGGGGTGCTGGGTATAACGCACACGATCTGGATATTTGCCACGATTTCACTCATCGTTATCGTGGTCATGTTTGCGACCCCGGCTGTTAGGCAGATGCAACTAGTGGATTCGTTCACAGAGAACTCCTAGCAACCCCTGCGTATTCTTTAGGCTCCGAAGAGTTTAATGCTCATAGGAAATTTTGCTTCGAAAGGAATATCTGATGTCCATTTTTACGCGGATTAATGGCTTGAGTACGATGTCCAAACTCATCATTGGATTTATTGCAGGCGCAACAGCCATAGGTGGAGTTGCTACTGCTGCGAATAGTTTGACAAGCTCCAGTGTTATAACTGCCTGCGCTGATAACTCCACGGGAGCGCTCTTTGCAAGCACAACAGGTACCTGCACGGGGAACCGAACCGCTGTCAGTATCGGCAATGGATCCCTCAAGAATATAGTGGCAAAAGTCTCGCCTTCGGTAGTTACCGTGGACGTTCTAGCTTCAGATGGCTCAGGTGATACTGGTTCGGGTTCTATCATCAAATCAGACGCAACTGGTTCATATATTGTTACTAATAATCACGTGATTGATGCCATCACCGTCGCAGGTAACCCTTATACGCTTTCCGTTGATCTCAATAACGGAAGCAAGGTAAATGCAACACTTGTTGGTCGTGATATTTCATACGATCTGGCGGTCCTCCATGTTGCCACCCCAAATCTACCTGTAATTCCTATTGGCGATTCGTCAACTATTTCAATTGGTGATCCAGTTATTGCATTTGGGTCCCCACTCGGTCTTTCTGGAACTGTTACTGCTGGAATTGTTTCTGCACTCAATCGACCAGTAACGACACAGAGTTCCAATTCAAATACGCAGTCATATGTCGATGCAGTACAAACCGATGCAGCCATTAATCCTGGTAACTCCGGCGGTCCATTGACAGATTCTCAAGGCCGGATGATCGGAATTAATAGCGCGATTGCCTCGGATGTGACGACGGGCACTCAAGCTGGATCGATTGGACTTGGTTTTGCGATCCCGATGAATGAAGCCCAACGCACCATTAACGAAATCATCACCAGTCCTACTCACACTTCAACTCGACCAGTCCTCGGTGTTTACTTTGACGACACATTTACCGGCGTCGGTGCAAAAATAGCGCAGTTGGTAACAGGCGGAGCAGCAGATAAAGCTGGTATCCCTGTTGGAGCAGTCATTACCAATATTGGTACTAGTCGGATTCCAGATGATCAGACTGCGATTGTCCGAATTCGAGCCTATGCCCCTGGTAGTACGGTTTCGATTACTGCCACTCTGCCAAGTGGTGGCACCAAAGTCTTCTCTGTCACCCTGGGTTCGGCACCTTCGAATTCATGACAGAATCTAGGTAGTGAATTTACTTAACCTAGAGTCCGTCTCTAAAGCCTTTGACATCCGCCCGCTTTTGGATGGCGTCTCACTCGGCGTCAGCCAAGGCGAGCGGATTGGCATCGTTGGCCGTAACGGTGATGGAAAGAGCACTTTGCTCAAGATTATGGCGGGCGAACTTGAACCGGATTCAGGACGTATTTCTAAGTCAAATTCGGTCCATGTGGGTATGTTGGGTCAGGCAGACCACGCCGCAGCTGATGCCACGGTACGAGAAGTAGTTCTTGGGGATATTCCAATCCACCAATGGGCGAGCAATAGCCAAATTCGAGAAGTCCTTCAGGGGCTTTTTGGTGGGCATGGCGATGATTTGCTTGATAGGAAATTTCACTCCTTATCTGGCGGAGAGCGCCGCCGGGTCAATCTTGCAAAACTTCTCGTTGCTGACTTGGACCTTATTCTCCTTGATGAACCAACCAATCACCTGGATGTTGAAGGCGTCGCCTGGCTCTCAACTCATCTCAAGTCACGCACCGCTTTATCTGTCGTGGTCATCACTCACGATCGATGGTTCCTCGATGAAATTTCGGATCAGATTTGGGAGGTCGTTGACGGGAAAGTTCTGGAATATGAGGGAGGTTATTCGGCATTTGTATTGTCAAAAGCGGAACGTTCAAGACAGGCAAGTGTTGAAGATAGCAAAAGAAATATGCTCATTCGCAAGGAACTTGCGTGGTTACGTCGTGGGGCGCCTGCTCGAACGTCTAAACCTAAGTTTCGGATCGATGCCGCTAATACCTTGATTGCCAATGAACCTCCGCCTCGTAATGAAGCAGAACTTCTTAACTTTGCGGCCAATCGATTAGGTAACACCGTTTATGAATTACATCAAGCAGTTGTAAAAGCGGGACCACTTGAATTGTTAGCCGATATTTATTGGAATATTGGTCCTGGCGATCGCATCGGGATTGTGGGTGTTAATGGGGCTGGCAAAACTACTTTAATGAAAGTTTTGAGCGGTGAAGGAAGAGTATTCGCGGGAAAATTGATCACTGGAGTAACAGTCAAATCTGCTTATCTATCGCAACATTTAGAAGAATTAGATCCAACATGGAGAGTGCTTGAGGCAGTAGAAAAGATCGCCAATCGAGTGCAATTAGGAAATGGCAAAGAACTTTCTGCCAGTCAACTCTGTGAAAGGCTTGGATTCAATAAAGACCAACAATGGACTCCCGTGGGAGATTTATCGGGTGGAGAAAGACGGCGACTCCAACTCACCAGATTGTTGATGGGAAGTCCAAATGTTCTTTTACTTGATGAACCAACAAATGATTTCGATGTCGAAACACTAACAGCGCTTGAGGATTTGTTGGATTCATTTGCTGGAACTTTAATAGTCATTTCGCACGATCGCTACTTTCTTGAGCGAGTTTGCGACAGCTTCGTTGGACTAGTGGGCGACAAGTCGCTGCGGGATTTACCGCGAGGAATTGATGAATATTTAGAGCTTCGTCG
This sequence comes from uncultured Actinomycetes bacterium, assembly GCA_903928395.1. Classification (GTDB taxonomy): domain Bacteria; phylum Actinomycetota; class Actinomycetes; order Nanopelagicales; family Nanopelagicaceae; genus PALSA-747. Next base: position 11,996 of record CAIYQS010000246.1, read on the forward strand.
CCGGAGCGAACCCAGTCTAGATAAAGGGAAATCGATTAAAAGTGAATCGACCATTCTCGAGCAGAAAGCCACGAAAAAAGAGATTGCGCGCATCGAAAAGCAAATGGAACGTCGGCAAATTCGGATTTTAGAAATCACACTCGAGCTGGCAACTGTTTCTAGCGACCACACTATACTCATTGCGCTCCACGCCGAACAGGAAAGTCTGCAACGTGAATTCGACGAGTTAGAAATGGCTTGGTTAGAGTTGAACGTTTCGTAATTGTTCGGCAGATTGTTCGGGTTTAACATCCATAATGAACGCTCCCATTGCTGCTTCGGATCCCGCCAGATACTTGAGTTTTCCGGGTGCGCGCCTAACACTTGTTATTTGCCAGTGTAATCCCAGAGCGTCCCGTCCCGCCCGAACTGGAGCTTGATGCCAAGCAGCGATATACGCCATAGGTATCCCAAAAACTCCGTCAAGGCGTAACAAGACTTCTCTTGCTATTTCTGGAAAAGCGTCTGCTACATCATTACTTAGTTCTGCAAAATCAGGTACGAAAACTTTTGGGGCAACATGAATTTCATATGGGTACCTAGCAGCATATGGAACGTATGCCACCCAGTGTTCATTCTGAGCGATGATGCGAACCTGATCGCTAATTTCTCGCTTGATGATGCTCGTAAGGAGCGGGATACCTGTTTCATCTAAATGTGTTTGTGCTACCTGTAACATCTTCATGGTTCGAGGTGTGATGAAAGGATAAGAATAGATTTGACCATGAGGATGGTTAAGAGTTACACCAACTTCTTCACCGCGATTTTCGAAGACAAATATCTGCTCAACATACGGTAACTTTGAGATCTCGCGAGTACGATCAATCCAGGCCGCCAAAACGGTACGCATATGTACCAGATCTAAACTGCCAAAACTTCCTTCATGATGGTCGGAGAAAACAACTACTTCACACCGGCCCAACGCGGGTATCGTTTCTGGCGCTTGTTCAGCTGAAGGAGCTGAGAATGATGGCGAACGATTCTCGAAAACCACAACTTCGAAGTCAGAATCCGCAACTTCGGTACCAAAATCTGTTTTAGTTGGGCAGAGCGGACAGAATTCCTTAGGTGGGAGGAATGCTCGGGTCTGGCGGTGGGAGGCTATCGCTATCCATTCACCAGTGAGCACATCCTGTCGCATATCTCCTGGAAGTGGTCGTGGCTCAAAGGGCCGTAAGTCAATGGCGTTGCGCTCAACTGGAGCACTGTCATAATAAAAGATTTGTCGACCATCAAACATTTGAAGTTCGGTTCGCTTCACAAAACTCATGGACCGATCTTATTCCATATGACTACATCGCTAGGATTGCTTTATGAATCCCCAAGCTTGGTGGCGTGATGCCGCGATTTATCAGGTTTATCCACGTTCTTTTCGTGACAGCAATGGTGATGGCGAAGGTGACCTTCAGGGGGTGATTACCGGACTTCCATATCTTGCAGATCTCGGGATCGATGCAGTGTGGTTAAGTCCGTTTTATAAGTCACCTAACCGCGATGGCGGTTATGACGTTGCTGATCCCAGGGATGTGGATCCGCGTTTTGGAACACTTGCTGATGCTCAGCAACTTATCGATGCTGCCCATTCTCACGGTATTAAATTTATAGTCGATATCGTCCCTAATCACTTCTCATCCGATCATGTGTGGTTTAAAGAGGCTCTTAATTCGCCTAAGGGATCGCAGGCTAGATCCCGTTTTCATTTTTTTGATGGACGAGGTGAAAACGGCGAAATACCACCAAATAATTGGATTTCCATTTTCCGTGGTTCGGCTTGGACGCGTACCGAAGATGGTCAGTGGTACCTGCATCTTTTTGATTCGAGCCAACCGGATCTAAATTGGAACAATCCAGATGTTATGGCGGATTTTGAAAAGACGTTGCGATTCTGGCTAGATCTAGGAGTCGATGGATTCCGAATCGATGTAGCGCATGGCGCTGTGAAAGACGATATTTTGGTGGATCATCGAGATCCCGAACGGTTGATCGATGCGCTGCGCTTAGATTTCCTAGATATCTCTGAAACTGAACGCGCTGGCTTACTTGCAGATGTTCCTTTCTTTGATCGCGAAGGCGTACATGAGATCTATAAAAAGTGGCGCGCAATACTCGATGAGTACCCAGGCGATCGCATGACTGTAGCTGAAGCTTTTGTCTATCCATCTAGTCGAGCCGCGCGATATGTCCGTCCTGGAGAGTTACATCAGGTTTTTAATTTTAATTTTATGATGCTCGGTTGGAATGCAGCCGCGATGCGAGCAAGTATTGAGCAAACCCTCTCGGAATTGGTAGATGTCAAAGCCCCCGCGACTTGGGTACTCAATAATCATGACACCCCTCGAGTTGTAACTCGAATTGGAAGTGCGCGTAAGGCACGTGCACTTGCAATGCTGACTCATTCCCTGCCTGGTGGAATCTATATCTATCAAGGCGAAGAGCTTGGTTTACCTAGTGCGCAATTACCTGACTCTGCTAGGCAGGATCCGGCGTTCATACGCAGTGGCGGAACCGATAAAGGGCGAGATGAATGCAGAGTTCCTATCCCTTGGGACTCCACGCTTCCAAATTATGGTTATGGCACCGGAAAACCTTGGTTACCTCAGCCGTCCAATTGGGCGCAATATGCCATGAATGTAGAAGCCAAGGATCCAGCCAGCAGTTTGGCGCTTTACAAGAAGAGCCTTGCGCTCCGACATTCACATCCAGCACTTGGTGGCGAAGGAGAACTCGCTTGGATTGATGCCCCGGAGGGCGTTATGCATTTTTCTCGTGAGCCTGGGTTAGAGGTCGTTGTAAATACGTTGGACACCGAAATCAAGGTGAAAGTGCGTGGAACTTCCCTCTTACTGGAATCTGGAATTGGAAGCAGACTTCAAGACGGTGTGTTGACTATTGCAGCCAACACAACGCTCTGGTTGCAACGGTAATTATTTAACTGATCCAGCAAGCAATCCCCGAACGAAATAACGTTGCAGCGAGAAGAAGACGATCAACGGAACGACGATCATGACAAAAGCACTTGAGGTGAGCAGCTCCCAGTGACTTCCCCACGTTCCGGCTAAACCTCTAAGTTTGGCATTGAGGGGATTGATTCCCTCCGTGCCACCGGTGAAGGTGAGCGCTACTAGCAAATCGTTCCACACCCACAAGAACTGGAAGATGGTGAAGGCTGCAATTGCAGGAACAGACAATGGAAGGACTATGCGGCGAAAAACCGTGAAATGACTAGCGCCATCAACGTTGGCTGCTTCCATTAAATCCCTCGGGAGCGAAGAAATGAAATTATGAAGCAAGTAGATCGCCAGTGGAAGCGCAAACATGGTGTGAGGCAACCAAATTCCCACAAACGTCCCAGCGATATGGAGTGCCGGAACAACTGTGACAGTTCCAATGTGCACCCCACCCGTGAAAAGATTTAAGAGCGGAACTAGTGCCACTTGAATTGGAACAATCTGGAGCGCAAAAATTCCATAAAATAGCGCGTCACTTCCGCGGAATTTAACCCATGCAAGACAGTACGCAGCCATTGTGGCAATTGTGATTGGAAAGATAACAGCGGGAATCGTGATAACAAAAGAGTTAATCACGTATGGCATAATTCCATTTGATATTCCGCTTGTGGTTCCACTACTAAAAATCGCTGAGTAATTTGCTAACGTGAGATGTGGATGTATAAAGAAATTCCACCATCCATTTGCAGAAATTTCTTCCTTTGGCCGGAAAGAAGTCGCAAATAAACCCAAAGTTGGTATGGTCCAGAAGATAGCGATAATCCAGACCGTGATAGTTGCTCCACGGCTACCGAAGAGTTTACGACCCGCGTTATGGTCTGCGAGCTTAGGCGCTTTATTGCGAGTTAAAAGGCTCATGCGATTGACCGCTCCCGACGTAGATTGTAAATGTTATAAACCAAAACAGGGACTACAAGCAAGAAGAGAACTATTGCCATAGCAGATCCTCGACCGGCGTCGTAGCGAACAAAGACTTCCGAATACATCTCGTTGGCAAGAACTGATGTACCAAAGTTTCCACCCGTGGAGGCTTGAACAATGTCGAAAAGTTTAAGAGTTGCAACAACCATGGTGGCAAGTACGACAATAAAAGTAGAACGCACCATCGGAAATGTCACTCCGCGAAATAATTTCCAGCCGTGCGCTCCATCTAAAGCAGACGCTTCCATGATGTCAGCTGGAACTGCCTTAATCGCTGCCGAAAGAATCACCATTGCAAATCCAGTCTGCGACCAGACAAAAATAATCATTAATAGGAAGGTGTTGAGTGGTTGCTGCAAAAGCCAATTTGTTGGACCGAATCCCAAATGCCTGGCGATGGATGACATCAAGCCTATCTGCGGCTGATTTGGATTTGCATACTGGTATACAAACTTCCAAATAATTGAAGCCCCTACAAATGAAATGGCCATTGGCATGAAGATTAATGATTTAGCAACGGATTCCCGTCGCATACGATCCAGCAGAATTGCTAGAAGGAGACCCAGTCCAGTTGTAATTATTGGTGTGAAGAGAATCCAGAAGACGGTATTTCTTAAAACGATGCGCATGCTTTCATCGGTAAATAACCATTGGTAATTTTTGAAACCCACCCAAGTGTGCGAAGCCGAACCTTTAAAGCTGAGTACGAAGGTGCGAATAGCCGGACCAAGGAGCCCAAAGAGCAGCAGTACCAAAGCCGGCCCAAGAAAAACCAATATTGCTATAGGACGCTGTTTCTTACCGTTTGCCCTACCTGCAATAAAGAAGATTGCAGCGAGGACCGCGAGAAATATGGCGATACCAGCCAGCATCTGCCCGAGCTTGGGAAGATTGTCGCTCCAGAAACTTGATATGGACTCTCTCTTCTACTTTTTCAATTATAAGAGTGCAAGATTAACTAAGAATCATAAAAATAGTAATGGCGAGGGCTACTTGGCCCTCGCCATTACCTGTCCAATTTAATGGGACAAACTAACTAGTTATCTAATTAGTTACCAGCTGGCCAAGCGGAATCAATCCGCGCAGCCACTGTCTTCACTGGAGTTCCGTTAGCGAACCAATCGGTGAATCCAGTCCATTCTGCCCCGTTACCGATAGCCGCTGGCATAGCGTCAGATGCATCGAAAACGAAGGTTGAATTAGGATCTGATAGGTATTTAGCTGATAGAGCATCCAATGGGTTGGTGTAAGTAGCAGCAGGAACGCCACTATTTGCGCTCAACCAGCCACCGTTTGATCCGGCAGCCTTAATGCGAGCGATAGCCCATTGTGGAGACGAGAAGAAGGTCTGAGCTTCGACAGTATCCTTGTTTGAGTTAAAGGCGAGGTAGAACTCTCCGCCACCTTCAACAGGTGTTGTGACCTTAGAGCTGATACCTGGGAGGTAGTAAACCCATGCATCACCGGTAGGAGATACAACAGAACCTGCAGGTAGTGAAGCAGCAATGAATGAAGCCTGCTGTAGTTGCATGCAACCACCTGAAGGAATTCCTGTTACTGCATCTTGGAATGAAGTTGTAGCAATGGTTGAAACCTTGCCAACATACTTGGAGTTACCCATCCAACTCCACACCGTGTTCATTGCGTGGATGATTGGAGCATCAGAGAACTTAACTTTGTGTGAGATCCAGTTGTTGTAGACAGTTGCGCCAGCCTCGCGGACAACTACTTCTTCAAGCCAGTCAGTTGCAGGCCATCCGGTAGCTCCACCAGAACCGATACCGCCGCACCATGCTGTTTGACCAGCTGCAGCCATCTTGTCTGATTGTGCCATCATCTGTGTCCATGTTGTTGGGACTGTGTAACCATACTTAGCGAATTGCTTTGGTGAATACCAAACCAACGACTTCAGGTTAGCTGAGTTAGGTGCAGCGTAGAAGGTGCCGTTCACAGAGCCAAGTTGGCTCCAACTGGCAGACCAGTACTTGTCAACATTCGCCTTGACAGCTGAAGGTGCTGGAACTGCCTTACCTGTTGCAACCATCTGTGCAATTAAGCCTGGTTGTGGAACGAGAGCAAGACCCGGGGCGGTGCCGCCCGTGACTCGAACAGGAAGTTGAGCTTCAAATTGATCGCTTCCGTTCCAGTTGATTTTGATACCTGTACAAGCGGTGAAGTCAGCAGATGCGGTCTGATAGCGCGTGAGTTCATCGCCAACAACTGATGTGAACACTTCAACGGTCTTGCCTTGTTGAACGGCGTAACCAGTCCCAACATTTGCACAGTTAGCTGCCGAAGTTCCATTCTTTCCTGAAGAAGAACCGAGTGTTGCGACGAGCACCGCAGCCACAACAATGATTACAACTGCAGAAGATCCTCCGAGGAGTAAATTCTTTTTACTTATTGCCATATATATTCCTTAAGGGGTTATCCCGGTTCGAACTCCCCATGAAGTTTGATTCCCGTGGTGTGCATACAGGGTAAGAACTATCTGGCCCGAACGCCTACCATTTAAATGACAATTTACTTACGGAGTTGTTTAGAGCGAATTTTGTTTGATAACCTCGGCATACCAGTAGGCAGAATCTTTATATGTTCGCATCTGGGTCTGGTAATCGACGTAGATAATTCCAAACCTTTTCTGGTATCCCAGCGACCATTCAAAGTTATCTAGAAGTGACCATTGGAAGTATCCACCGACATTTACACCTTGATCAATGGAATCAAGTAGTGCGTTGAGGTGCTTCTCTAAATAAGCAATACGCCTCCCATCAAATATCTTGCCGTCTTCATCTGGTCCGTCAGGGTATGCGCATCCATTTTCTGTAATAAATATTTGGGGTAAGCGTTCTCCAAATTCGGCTTTCCAACGCACGAGCAAGTTGGTCAACCCGGCAGGTGTTATCGGCCAACCCATATCAGTGAGTTCTCCTCGCGGCGTCGAATCAATTTTGAGTCCAAGCAATGATGAATTATCGAATTGAACGATTGCTGAAGCATCGCTAACCCCGACTCGAGTGTCAAAGTAATAATTGATTCCAAGCCAATCGTTCTTTGTTTGCGCAAGTTCCATGTCACCGGGGAGAATTGCGTCAACGAACTCCGCTCCAAATTCCTCCAGCAATATCTCTGGATATTTTCCATAAAAAATCGCATTCATCCACCACCGATTTTGAACCGCATCTAATACTTTAGATGCATGGGCCTGAACCGGATCACTCGAATCATCAGCCGGGTAATTGGCTTGATTGAGAACTGGCCCAATTTTTAGGTCGTTCCGAACGGCTCGCATTGCATTAACCGCCGTTGCATGGGCTATTACGGTGTGGTGGGCTACTTTAAATGCGGTTGCACGATCGGCAATTCCAGGGGCGTGAACACCTAGACCGTGTCCCAGCCAAGCAACACACCAAGGTTCGTTGATGGGAGAAAAATGTTTAACTCGATCCCCGAAGTGCTCGGCGACAGCAGCAGCATATTTTCCAAACGCTGCTACGGTCTCACGGTTCCGCCAGCCACCGTTATCTTCTAGTGCCTGCGGTAAGTCCCAGTGGTACAAAGTTATGTATGGAGTTATTCCATCGGCTAAAAGAGAATTTATAAGGTTGTCATAAAAAGCGAATCCACGTTCTTCACGAACCTCATCACCTTGCGGGAAGAGGCGCGACCAAGAGATTGAGAGCCGAAATCCTTTTATCCCGAGATTCTTAATGATTTTGATGTCGGTCGGATAACGGTGGTACATATCGCACGCGACGTCCCCGGTATCACCATTATCGGTCTTGCCCGCGGTATGTGAAAAGGTGTCCCAGATTGAAGCACCGCGCCCATCCTCGGTTGCAGCGCCCTCCACTTGGTAGGCAGCAGTCGCAGCTCCCCATAGGAAATCACTCGGAAAACTTCGCATCTTTACCCCTTTGTTACCTGGATTGCAGTGGTTAGTTAATTTGCCGAAGCCCGAACAGCGGCCGCAACAGCTGGTACGACCCGAGGGTCAAAAACACTTGGAACAATAAAGTTCGCATTTAGTTGTTCACTACTCACACAACCAGATATTGCGTTCGCTGCAGCTACCAACATCTTGTCCGTAATTTTATGGATTCGGCCATCTAATAAGCCTCGGAAAATGCCGGGAAAGGCCAATACGTTATTGATCTGGTTTGGGTGATCACTCCGGCCAGTTGCCACAACCGCGGCGTACTGGCGAGCTATCACGGGATCTATTTCTGGTTCTGGATTGGCTAATGCAAAGACAATCGCCCCAGGTGCCATCGATGCCACATCCGATTCGACCAAGACATTGGGAGCACTCACTCCGATAAAGATATCTGCTCCAGTCATTGCTTCAGACAATGAACCCCTGAACTCCCCCGGATCACAGTTATCAACGAACCAAGTCCGCATTACATCATCGTCTGGCTTGTTCTCGTGAACCAGTCCATCTTTATCAAATCCAATAATGTGCATCGCCCCGCTAGCAACCAACAGACGAGCGACGGCAGTTCCTGCTGCTCCAGCCCCACTCATTACTATTTTGCAATCAGATAAATTCTTTTTGACAAATTTTAAGGCGTTGGTGATTGCAGCGAGAACCACGATGGCTGTTCCGTGTTGGTCATCATGGAATACCGGAATATCTAATAATTCGCGGAGTCGGCGTTCCACTTCAAAGCATCTTGGCGCCGAAATATCCTCCAAGTTAATTCCCCCATAGACGGGAGCGATAATCTGAACCGTTCTTACGATCTCGTCAACATCTTGAGTGTCTAAACAGACGGGCCAAGCATCTACATCCGCGAAACGTTTAAAAAGTGCCGCCTTTCCCTCCATCACGGGAAGCGCGGCTTCTGGTCCGATATTTCCCAAACCCAGAACAGCCGAGCCATCGGTCACCACTGCGACGGTATTTCTTTTGATTGTTAAGCGCCTTGCGTCGGAAGGATCAGCTACTATCGCTTGCGAAATACGGGCTACGCCAGGCGTGTAAGCGCGAGATAAATCGTCGCGAGTTTTGAGTGGAACTTTAGATGTGACTTCTATCTTTCCGCCAAGGTGCAATAAGAAAGTGCGGTCACTAACTTTTCGAACGGTGAGCAAAGGATTTTCGGAGATCGCCGCAGTAATTCGCTCGGCGTGATCGCTGTCATGTGCATCGCATGAAACGTCAATAGTGACACGATCAATAAATGATTCGACCACATCTAGCGCAGTAATAGATGCGCCTGCTGCGGATATTGCTGCAGTGATCTCTGCGACAGGCTGTGCAGAAGGAGGTCCGTCAACACGGATGGTTATTGAGTAACCAGGGCTAGTTGATGCCATTACACAACCCCATATAAACGATCCCCGGCATCGCCGAGTCCTGGAACGATGTAGCCCTTTTCA